>JBOGDS010000061.1:0-23651 GCA_050743075.1 Jiangellaceae bacterium
GACGACGAACGCACCAGCGAGTTGAGTCTCTTCTCGTCACCCTCACGCAGCACCAGCGGCGCAGCAACCGACATACCTCATTGTCGCCAACTCACACCGTAAAGTCATTTACGACACGCGACACTAGTGGCTTCGGGTCACTCGTGGCCGTGAGTGCCTGCGGCGCCTCGGCCGGATGGTTGTCGTCCACGGTGGCTTCCGCTTGGCCAAGGTCACCTGCAGACTTCAAGACAAGGGTCCTCCGCCCGGATATCACCTCGACAAAACCCCACTCGGCGAGCAGATCGACAGCACGTTTGGCGGTAGGAACCGACACACCGTGGGCAGCGGCCAGCTGCTTGATCGTGGGAATCGGCAATCCCGGGATCAGGGTGCCGACAAGAATCTGGTCCCGCAGGTCGACCGCTATCCGCTGGTAGGGGTTCTTGACGTCGACATCAACGACCTCGGGACGGGTTGATGTCGGCCGCTTGGGCATTCGGGCCGCGATGTGCGCTGCCGCGCGTTGGTCGCCTTCCGAGACCCATGCCGCATAGGTTCGCAGCGTCGTAGCGCCACCGCCAGCGTGGCCGAGCCGTCCGGCCACAGTCCGGATGTCGACCCCCGCCAAGATCAGTTCGGTGGCCGAGTAGTGGCGCAACTTGTGGATCGTCGTCGTGATGCCGATTCGACGGCACATCCTGCGGTATCGCTGGGACACCGACTCGGGTCGACGCGGTGCTCGACCATCGGGATCCAGTGAGAAGACGAATGTCTCAGAATCCAGCTCGACGCCCAACGCCCGCGTTCGTGCCTCACACCGCATCCTATGTTCTGCCAGTTGTTCGACTGTCTCGGGGTCGAGCACGATCCGGCGGTCGGAGTAGGTCTTGGTGCTCTCCTCCTCCCAGATGTCCCCGCCGATCTGGCCGATCCTTCGTTCCACGTGCAGGATCCCGTGCTCGAGGTCGAGGTGGCGCCATCTGATGGCACACAGCTCGCCGCGACGCTGGCCGGTCACCATCGTGAGCCAGATCAGCGCGCCCCAGTCGGGGTCCTTCCAGGCCTCCTCGATGATCTGCGCAGCCTCCTGCGCCGTGGGTGGCTTGGGGTTCGGTGGCTTGACCGACGGGGGCTCGGCCATCGTCATGGGGTTAGTCGCCACCCAGTTCCACCGTTGGGCACGGCGGAACGCGCCTGACAGGATCCAGTGGATCTTCCGCACCGTCCACTCCGCCAGCGGCTGACACGTATGCGGGGTGCAGCGGTCGTCGCAATCATGTGGGCGGCGAGTTCGGTGATCAGTACGGCCTGCCTTGCCGTCGCAGTGATCACGGCATCGCAAGAGCTCGGCGTACAGCGAGCCCAGGGTGTCGGCGTCAACCTGGCCGACCTTCGGGTTGCCCAAGTAGGGGAGGACATGCTTGTCGATGTATCCGCGGTACGTGTGCAAGGTCTTGCGGGCGACGCGCAGCTCGCCGAGGTAGCGCTCCAGTAGCTGGGCCACCGTCGCGGTCGTGCGCGGGTGCCGCCGCTCGTTGACCTGATTGACCAGCCGTACCCGTGCGGCCTCTGCGAGGCCCTCGGCCTTCGGCCCAGAGGGTATGTGCTCGATCAGCTCATGTCGCTTCTTCGTGACCGGGTCGATGCCCGCGTACACGCGGACCCGGAGGCTCCCGCTGGGCCGCCTGTCGATCGTGCCGCGCTGTCGGTTACGACCACCCACGGGGCCTAAGGCTAGCGCATCTTGTGTCCCGAAACGTGTCCCGACCGAGAAGCGATCCGCCCAAATCGTTGGCGCTAGGCCTCTGACCTGGGGTGATGCTGGCGGTCCTGACGGGACTTGAACCCGCGACCTCCGCCTTGACAGGGCGGCGAGCACTCCAACTGCTCCACAGGACCTTGCTGTTCGTGCCCCCAACGGGATTCGAACCCGCGCTGCCGCCTTGAAAGGGCGGAGTCCTAGGCCGCTAGACGATGGGGGCTTCACCAGGGACGGCTTGCCCGTGGCTCCGTCGCCGTCGGGGACCCGCACATCATAGGGCGTCCGCCACACCCTCACCAAACCCGTCGACCACGCCCATGATCATGTCGACTACGTCCAGCAAATGGTGTGCGTAGTCGACATGATCATGGGGACGGCCTGGGCGAAGTCGGCTCGGTGGGCTCGTCGGACGGGTCGAGGCCGTCGTCCTGGTCGGCTTCGTGGCGCTGGATCTCGGCGCTGGACAGGCCGAGACCGCCCAGCGTGATGTCGTCCCACGCGACGAGCTGGTGGCTCTCCGGGTCGAGGTAGAGCACGGAAAGCATGACCGGCGTCGGCTCCTCGCCCTCGAGAGCGCGCAGCCCGGCGCCGCCGGTCGAGCCCTGCACCATCACCCGGGTTCCGCTGTCCAGGACCACGGTGCGGCGCTGGTGGGCATGCCCGGCCAGGACGAGCGGCGCGGTACCGTCGAAGAGCTCGGCGTCCGTCGGGTCGTGAAACACGAGGATCTCAGCGGGCGGATCGAGCGACCGAGCCTCTTCGGCGAGCTCCTCGCTGGCGTCGCGAAGGTCCTCGTCGGCCGTACCCCGCGTCGACTGGTCCGGAGTGAAGCGCGGGTCCGGGGCGCCGACGAAGCGCAGCCCGGCCACCCGGACCGGCGAGCCGTCCAGGACGACGGCCTTCGGCTGCGCCGCGACGGCAGCCGCTGTCACGACGGAGTCGTGGTTGCCCTTCACGAAGACGTACGGCCGATCGAGCCCGCCGATGGGCGTGACGAACGTGGACTCCGGCGCGGTCCCGTGGTCGGCGATGTCGCCGGTGTCGACGATGACGTCGACGTCGTACTGGTCCGCCACCGCGCCGATGACCTCCCAGGCCGCGACGTTCAGGTGCAGATCCGATACGTGGAGAACGCGAATCGTCGTGTCGTCCGGCCTGTACGCAGGCAGCGACAGCGTCGTGTCGTAGAGGCGGCCGACATTCGTCACGATGCTGGCCAGTTGGTCGGCGTAGGCGTCGAAGTTGGAGGCGATGTCCTGGGCGCTGCCGACGAGTTGCGGCGCGCTCGTGAGCAGGCCGGTGAAGCGCGGCTCGCGGACTGCCGTCGGGTCGTACGTCAGCGCGGCGAGGCCGTACGAGCCCGCGACCGCGCCCACGGCGACGGCGCCGGAGAGCAGGCCGTGCCGCCACGAGCGCAGGACCAGGCCGCCGGCGATCAATGCGCCGGCCACGGCCACGAGGCCGGCCCGCACGGCAGCCTTGGTCAGCACGTCGGTCAGGTCGCCGACCAGCCGGTCGTCCAGGCTCGATCGGGACGTGGGGTCGGCGACGATGTCCCGGACACCTGCGGTGTCGACCGTGCGCACGGCGATGCGGACCTGGAGCGGAGCGTCGTGGGTGTCGAGCAGCAACGTGCCGATCGGATCGACGTCGACGACGGTCACGCCGCCCCAGCCGGGCGTGATCTCGGCGTCGACGCCCAGCGGGCCAACCTCGGCATGCGTGGTACCGGCTACGAGCAGTGCAAGCCAGGCGCCGAGCAGTCCCGCCAGGACGGTCGCCACCCACGGCGCGAGCCGCCGTGCCCAGGCCGGCAGCCGGGCCGGCGAGGGTCTGGCCGACGCGATCACGTCATGTTCGTAACACAGTCCCGGTGCGTACAGGGGCGGGCCACCCGCGAGACTGGTGATCGTGCTCGATGTCACCGCCACCCAGTTCGAGGAACTCGTCGCCGAGGCGCTCGACACGATCCCGCCCGAACTCGTCGGGCTGATCGACAACGTGGTGGTCCTCGTCGAGGACGAGGCGCCCGACGATGCGCCCGAGCTGCTGGGCATCTACGAAGGCACGCCGCTGACCGACCGGGACGAGTGGTACGCGGGTGTGCTGCCCGACACGATCCGCCTGTTCAGGCTCCCGATCCTGCGGATCTGCGGGTCATACGACGACGTGGTCGACGAGGTTCAGGTGACGGTGGTCCACGAGGTCGCCCATCACTTCGGCATCGACGACGACAGGCTGCACGAGCTCGGCTGGGGCTAGCGACACAGAACGGCCCCAGCTCGCGTGGAGCCGGGGCCGCCCGACGAAGAAGGACGCCGAACCGGGAACGCCTCTCGGCGCAATGGCCGCTCGCAGCGGCTTATAGTGGGACCCGGGGTTACCACGGTCTGACGCCCAGCGAGAGCCCCTGAGGACTGTCGCCGGTACCAGAACATACTCCATTCGCGGGTTGTTCCCAAGCCCGCGCCGTCAGGTGAGCTCGTCCTCACGCCACAGCGTGGCGGCCCGTTCGAGCTCCTGAGCCATCCGCAAGTTGCCGTCGGCGAGGCGGGTCTGGCGCGTCCCCTCGTCCTCGTCGGCGCAGTCGTCGGCGAGGTGGGCGCGGCCCGCGGCGACCACCCGGCAGAAGGCCGCCGCGCGTTCCAGCGCGATCGCGAAGTCGCCGTCGAAGGCACTGGTCAGCACTGCGTCGCCGAGCTCGGAGACCTCGCGTGGTCCCGGCGGGTCCGCGACACCGGCGACGGCGGTCGACACCTCGGCCACCCGCTGGCCCGCGGCGAACAGGCGGGACGCCTCGACGCCGTCGCGGTGGACCCAGGTGCGCAGCAGGTCCAACGACCACAGCGTGCCCGGCAACGTGCCGGCGCCCGCGTCGCACCAGAGGGCCGCGATGTCGTCGAGCCCGACGTCGTCGGCGAGGCCGACCAGCCGCCGGGTGCGCTCCGGGTCGGCGCCGCGATCGCGCCCTGCGCTCAGCACCGCGGCGGCCGTCGCGTGGGCGATCATCGTCCGGTCCGCTGGGTCCGGGTCACCGGGCAGGTCCGACCACTCCGGCCGCAGCAGCGGCCGGTCCGGCCGGCCCGGCTCGTCGGGACGCCACTCGGTCACGCCCCCATTGTGTAACGGATCGGCCTCGACTCGAAGCCCCCGCCCCGCGAAGCTACTCGCAGGACGGAACGTCGTCGTCGAAGCTGGTCTGGTCGAGAAGCTCCTGCAGGGTCGAGACGGGCACGGCCAGGGACTGCGTGCCGTCTTGAGTGGCCGCGTAGACCACGCCGACCACCTGGCCGGCGTCGTCGTACATGGGGCTTCCCGACGATCCGGGCCGGGCGGGCGCGTCGGTGCGGACGATCCGGCCCGCGTTGACGTTCAGCGGATCCTCGCCGTAGCCGAGTACGGTCCCGCTGCTCGTGGTCAGCCGCCCGCCACCCGGATATCCGACCACCTCGACCTGATCCCCAGCCTGCGGGTCGGCGTCGGCCAACGTGACCGCTGCCGGTAGGGGAGACCTGGTGTTCACGATCGCGAGGTCGGCCACGACGGCGGCGCCGGCGGTCTCGACGAGCAGGTCCTGGCCGTCGTACGTGCTCACCTGGAGTGTCTCGGCGCCGGCGACCACATGCCGGTTCGTCACCAGCACGTCCGAGGACACGGCGAAGCCGCTTCCGGTGCTGACGCCCCCACAGCCGACGTTGCGTACCCGCACCGCGACCCGCTCGGTGGTACGGAAACCGTCGGGCGAGAGTGTCGTCGCGCCCGGAGTCGGCGTGGGCAGCGCCGGTGTCTCACCGATCGCCACCGGGTCCGGCAGGGGCGGCAGTTCGGGCAGCTCGCCGCAACCGGCCGCCAGGACGACGATCGCGAGGCCGACGAACGCGCGCCTCACTCGATCCCCAGCTGTCGCTTGATCTCCTCGCTGCCGGCGAGCGCCTGGTTGCACGCCTCGGCGACCTCACGGGCGAACGCCGACACTGATGCCGGGTCATAGGCCTCGACATTCTCCAGCGCGGTGATCAGGTCGTCCTGGCCGCGGACGCAGACCTCGAGCTGGCCCGCCACGGTCGCGACGTCGCCGGCCACCTGCTGCGCCACCTCGCGCTCGTCGGCGGTCTGGGCCTTCTCCGCGGCCAGCTCGGTGATGCGGTCTTGTGCCTCGCGCAGTTGCTGCTCGGTCGCCGCGAGGTCCCGCTGCGCCTGGTCGAGGTCGCCCACGAGCCCGTCGCGTTCGGTCGCGAGGTCGGCGGCCACGGCCTCCAGCCGGTCGGCCTCGGCCATCCACTCGTCGGTCGTCCGCCACAGGTACGTCGCCAGGGCCGCCGCGGCCGCCACGAGCAGCGCCAGGAGGATCGCCGTGCCGACGAGCCACGGAGATCGCCGACGTCCTACGCGTCGGCCGAGCGTCGCGTCGTCGGCGCGGCGCAAGGAGATGTCGACCGCACGCTCGAGCGCCCTGACGTCGTCCTCCCCCCGACCCTGCGTGGGTAGTTGAGGGTCAGGTGCGTTGGTTGGCTGCGACCCGGACATGGCGGGCTCCTGCTCTCCGAACTGCCGTACCAGCAGGCTAACGGCCGACGTGATCGGCGCTGAGCCAGTCCTGCCAGTCCAGGGTGCGGCACTCGGGAGGAGTCACCATCCCATGCCGCGCCGGTGTGGGCAGATGTGTCGTTTCCCGGTCAAGGGGTCTTACGCATCGCGCCCGCTGTGCCTAGGGTGACCAGCAAGGCGTGAGCCACGAAGGGATGCCCCCGTGGGCGGTCCGAACGGTCCCTGATCTACGTGTCGGAGGGTTCCGGCACGCGTGAGACGCGCCCCCTCCCTCCCGACCGTGAGCCGAAGGAGGATGCAGTGCCCAGGATCAGCGTCAACGTCGACGGCGTCCGGCACAACGACGACGTCGAGCCCCGACTATTGCTAGTCCACTACCTGCGTGACCGGGTCGGGAAGATGGGGACGGTTGTCGGTTGCGACACCTCGAACTGCGGCGCCTGCACGGTGCTTCTCGATGGTGCCAGCGTGAAGAGTTGCTCGGTGCTGGCGGTGCAGGCCGCCGGTTCCGAGGTGACGACGATCGAGGGGCTGGCAGACGACGACGGTACGCTGCACCCGATGCAGCAGGCGTTCCACGAGAGCCATGCGCTGCAATGCGGCTACTGCACGCCGGGCATGGTCATGGCCGCTGTCGACCTGCTGAACAACAACCCACAGCCGTCCGAGCAGGAGATCCGCGAGGGGCTGGAGGGCAACCTCTGCCGCTGCACGGGCTACCAGAACATCGTCCGCGCCGTGCAGCTCGCGGCGCAGGCCGGCGTCCCCGAGGCGGCTGCCCGTGAGGAGGTGCCGGCGTGACGGCCACGGCGGAAGGACGCGTTGCCGAGGTCGGCCAGGCCCGCCGGCGCCGCGAGGACGCGCATTTGATCACCGGCCGCACCCAGTGGACCGACAACATCACGCTGCCCGGCATGCTCCACCTGGCGATCCTGCGCAGCCCGGTAACGCACGCGACGATCACCCGGGTCGACGTCTCCGCGGCGCGCGGCCGCGACGGCGTGGTGGCCGCCTTCACCGGCGCGGATCTGGCCGACGACTGGGGATCGCTTCCCACCGCCTGGACCGTGTCCGAGGACCTGAAGACGCCGCCGCACCTGCCGCTCGCCACCGACAAGGTGCGGTTCGTCGGCGACGGAGTGGCTGTCGTAGCGGCGACCAGCCGCGAGGCGGCGGCCGACGCGCTGGAGGCCGTCGAGTTCGAGTTCGACGCGCTGGCGCCGGTGCTCGGCATGGGAGCGGCGATGGCCGACGGTTCACCCCTCGTCCACGACGACGTGCCGGCCAACCGGTGCTTCACGTTCTCCGAGAGCCACGGCGACTACGGCGCTGCCAAGGAGCGGGCCGAGGTCGTCGTGAGCCGTCGCTACCTGAACCAGCGGCTGATCCCGAGCGCCATGGAGCCGCGCTCGGTCGTCGTCCAGCCGAGCCCCGCGACCGGCGAGTACACGATCTGGTCGTCGACCCAGGTGCCGCACTTCGTGCAGATCTTCATTGCACTGGTGACCGGCATCGCTCAACAGAACATCCGCGTCATCGCACCCGACGTCGGGGGCGGCTTCGGTTCCAAGCTCGACGTCTACGCCGAAGAGGCGATCGGGCTGGTCCTGGCGAAGAAGCTCGGGGTCCCGGTCAAGTGGACCGAGACCCGGGGCGAGAACTTCCAGGTCACCATCCACGGCCGCGACCTCATCCAGGACGTCGAGATCGCGGCGATGCGCGACGGCACCGTGCTCGGCCTCAAGGTCGACCTCACCGCGGACATGGGCGCCTACCTTCAACTGCTCACGCCGTCGATCCCGCTGCTCGGCCGGTACATGTACCCGGGCATCTACAAGTTCGAGGCGCACGACTTCGCGTGTACCGGCGTCTTCACCAACAAGACGCCGACCGACGCCTACCGCGGCGCGGGCCGGCCGGAGGCCACCTATGTCATCGAGCGGATCATGGACGAGCTCGCGGCCGAGCTGTCCATGGACCCGCTCGAGCTGCGCCGCAAGAACTGGATCGCGCACGACGAGTTCCCCTACACGACGGTGTGCGGGCTCGAGTACGACTCGGGCAACTACGAGGCCGCGACCGCACGCGCCATGGAGCTCCTGGGCTACGACGAGCTCCGTGCCGAGCAGGAGCGGCGGCGGGCCGACGGCGACTCCGTCCAGGTCGGCCTCGGCGTCTCGACGTACACCGAGATGTGCGGACTGGCCCCGTCGCGATGGTTGGGCAAGGAGGGTTATGTCGCCGGCGGCTGGGAGGCCGCCACCGTGCGGATCTTGCCGCTCGGGAAGGTCGAGGTCGTCACGGGGACGTCGCCGCACGGGCAGGCGCACGAGACGACGTTCGCCCAGATCGCCGCCGATGCCCTCGGTGTCGGGTTCGACGACGTCGTTGTCGTCCACGGCGACACCCGGACGGCGCCGATCGGGCTCGACACGTACGGGTCGCGGTCCCTCGCGGTCGGTGGCATGGCGATCGTGAAGGCGAGCGAAAAGGTCGTCGCGCAGGCGCGGGCTCTGGCGGCACATCAGTTGGAATGCGACCCGGCCGACCTGGAGTTCGCGAACGGGACGTTCAGCGTGCGCGGATCACCCGACGCGGCGAAGACGATCCAGGAGCTGGCGTTCGCGTCGTTCACCGCCCACAGCCTGCCCGACGGCGCCGAGCCGGTGCTGAGCGCCGACGCGATCGTCGACCCGGAGACGTTCTCGTTCCCGCACGGCACCCACCTGGCCCACGTCGAGGTCGACACCGAGACCGGCATGGTCGAGCTCAAGCAGTACGTCGCCGTCGACGACGTCGGCAAGGTGGTCAACCCGATGGTCGTGGAGGGCCAGGTCCACGGCGGCGTCGCACAGGGCATCGCCCAGGCGCTGTTCGAGGGTGCGGTGTACGACGGCGACGGCAACCTGGTGACCGGCACGTTCGTCGACTACCTGGTGCCGAGTGCTGCCGACTTCCCGTCGTTCACCACCGACCGCACCGAGACGCCGTCGACGACGAACCCGCTGGGCGTGAAGGGCGTGGGCGAGGCCGGCACGATCGCGTCGACGCCGGCGGTGGTCAACGCCGTTGTCGACGCGCTGCGCCCGCTGGGTGTCGACGACGTCGACATGCCCTGCACGCCCATGCACGTCTGGCAGGCGATCAACGCAGCGAAGGGAGAGCCGCGATGATCCCCCCTGAGTTCTCGTACCTGCAGGTCGGCTCGGTCGACGAAGCGGTGTCGGCGCTGGGCGAACACGGAGAGGACGCGAAGGTACTCGCGGGCGGGCAGAGCCTGATCCCGCTGCTGCGCCTGCGCCTGGCCTACCCGTCCGTACTCGTGGACGTCGGACGCGTCGAGGAGATTCGGGGCGTCCGGGACGACGGCGACCGGTTGGTCATCGGAGCGGCGACCACGCACGACGAGGTCATGCGCGACCCACTGGTGCGAACGCACTGTCCGGTCGTCGCCGACGTGACCGGAACCGTCGCCGATCCCGCCGTACGGCACCGGGGAACGTTCGGTGGCTCCATCGCCCACGCCGACCCGGCCGGCGACCTGCCCGCGCTGGTCTTGGCGCTGGACGCGTCGATGGAGATGGCGGGTCCGGGCGGGCGCCGGACGGTGGGGGCTGCCGACTTCTTCCGGGACTACCTGCAGACGGTGGTCGGACCTGACGAGGTCCTGGTGTCGGTGTCGTTGCCGAAGCTCGACGGATGGGGCCACCGGTACGAGAAGTTCAACGTGGTCGCCCAGGCGTGGGCCCTGGTCGGGGTCGTGGCCGTGGTGCAGCGCGCCAACGGCGACGTCGGCGAGGCGAGGGTCGGGCTGGTCAACATGGGCGCCACACCGGTGCGGGCGCGCGCCGTCGAGCAGGCGCTGACCGGCGGGCCGGCATCAGCGGAGGCCGTTGCTGCCGCGGCGACCGCGGCCGGCGACGGGACCACCCCCTCCAGTGATGTGCACGCGTCGGCCGACTACCGTCAGCACCTGGCCCAGGTGTTGACGCGGCGTGCCCTGACAGCGGCGGCGGAGGTCTGACGCGAGTGCAGCTCGAGCACGAGTTCACCGTCCCGGTACCGGTCGACCGCGCCTGGGAGGTGCTGCTCGACGTCGAACGGGTGGCGCCGTGCATGCCGGGTGCGGTGGTCGACACCGTGGACGGCGACTCGTTCACCGGCCAGGTCAAGGTGAAGGTCGGACCCATCACCGTGTCGTATGCGGGCAAGGCGTCCTTCCTGGAGAAGGACGCCGCCGCGCATCGGGTCGTGGTCGAGGCCAAGGGCCGCGAGGCCCGCGGCTCCGGTACGGCCGCGGCCACGGTGACCGCGTCGATGGCGGACGAGGGCGGCTCGACCAAGGTCAACGTGGTCACCGACCTGGCGATCACCGGCAAGCCGGCCCAGTTCGGCCGCGGTGTCATGAACGACGTCGGCAACAAGCTGCTGGGCCAGTTCGCCGACTGCCTGGCGACGACTCTCGCATCGAGCGGGTCGGACGAGGGATCGCGGGAGGACGAGCAGCCTCGAGTCGCCGGAGATGCTCCCGGGTCAGCGTCTGCTGCGCCCACGTCCGGTGGGTCCCGGTCGGGCGAGGGTGCGGCCCGGCCGACCCCGGAGGCGATCGACCTGCTCGACGTCGCCGGTGGCTCGGCGGCCAAGCGACTCGCGCCCGTCATCGCGGTCCTCGCGCTCGTGGTCGCCGTCTGGGCGTTGGCTCGCCGCCGCCGCCGCTGAGCCGCGTCCGCTGGCCGGGACGCTCGGCATGGACACTGGCGCGTCCTGGCAGCCGCTCGTACCCTAGGCGGCTGGCACGGGGGAACGGATCAAGTCAGACATCGCCCGAGAAGAGGGATCGTGCGCTCCCGTCACGCCGCGTCCGTGGTCGTGATCGCTGCAACACTGACCGCCGGCCTTGCCGGCTGTGATCCGGGGTCCGACGAGCTCAGCGTCGTCGTCGACGGCACAGCGGCTCCGTGGCCGTGGGAGACGTCGCCGCCCTCGCCGACGCCGAGTCCGACCCCGACGCCGACTGCGACGCCCACGCCGACGCCCACGCCGACGCCCACGCCGACACCTACCCCGACGCCGACCCCCACCCCGACGCCGACCCCCACCCCGGAGCCGGAGCCCCCGGACCCGCCACGCCCGCCGGCCGGGGACCCGCTGCCGGAGTTCGAGGACGAGGTCGTCCATCTGACCAATCTCGAACGCGTGCAACGGGGCTGCTGGAGACCGCTGGACGTCGACGACCGGCTGGCGGCCGCAGCGCGCGGGCACAGCGCCGACATGGCCGCCCGGGACTTCTTCGACCACGTCAACCCTGACGGCGAGGACCCGGGCGACCGCGCCGAAGCGCAGGGCTACGACAGCTGGTCCGGTGAGAACATCGCCGTCGGCCAGCCTTCGCCGGAGGACGTCGTGGACGCGTGGATGGACAGCGAGGGCCACCGGGACAACATCCTCAACTGCGGCTCCGAGGCGATCGGCGTCGGTGCCGTCGACTCCGACCGCGGCATCTACTGGACGCAGATGTTCGGCTTCGACTAGGGCTTCTGGTTCCACGCCGGACGCGGGCCCGGACGGCCGCGACGCGTCAGTTCCTCACCGCCTTGCCGAGGGCGGGCGCGGCGCTGGCTGACGAGCTCCGCCACGAGCTGACGGAAACGACCGACGATCTGTTCGACCCGTGGCGGGCAGGACGGTCGGGTTGCTGGACACGTCGGTCTTCATCGGCCGGGAGTCCGGACGCCGGGTGGACGTTGACGGGCTTCCCCACGAGTCGGCGGTGAGCGCCGTCACCATCGGCGGCTTCGCTGGGGTGTCTTGATGGCTGCCGATGACCAGAGCCGATCCCGACGGCTGGACACGCTGAGCGCCGCGGAACGCCTCGACCCGGTGCCGGTGGACGAGCGGGTGGCCGCGGCATGGGCGCTGCTCCGTCAGCACCTAAGGTCGGCCGGCGCGAGGATGAAGGTCAATGACTCCTGGATCGCGGCGACCGCGATGGCACACGGCTGGCCGGTCGTCACTCAGGACCGGGGCTTTCCGGCAGGCATCCCCGAACTCGTCGTGATCAACGTTTGAGTCGCTGCCCTCGGGACGGGCGTTAGACGTCCGCGTGGCTGCCGGGCTCGATCACGGTCACCGTCGTGCCGTCGAGAGCCAGCCGTTCGAAGTGGCCGTAGTACATCGCCGGCCTCGCGAGCACGGCCTCATGAATGGGAACGGCCACGCGCGGGGCGACCGCCCGGAGGTAATCGGCGGCCTCGCCGAGCTTGAGCCACGGGGCCGCCGTCGGCAACCCGAGGACGTCGACTGGCACGTCAGGAACGGTGAACGCGTCGCCCGGGTGGAAGAAGCGGCCGCCGACGAGGTAGCCGACGTTGGCGACCAGCGGGATGTCGGCATGGATCTGTGCGTGGTCGACGCCGTAGACCACCACCTCGGTACCGATGTCGAACCGGGTCCCGGCGCGGGCCGTGGTGCCGGCGATCCCCGCGTCGGTGAGCAGTCCCGCCGAGCCCTCATCGGCGTAGACGGCGGCCTGCGGGTTGCGCTCGAGCAGCGGGCCGAGCCGGTCGGCGTCGAGATGGTCGGCGTGCTGATGGGTGACCATGGCGGCGGTCAGCCCGGTCAGGGCCTCGAAGCCGTGGGAGTAGGTGCCCGGATCGATGAGGATGCGCGCGTCGCCGTCCTCGACGAGGACGCACGCGTGCTCATACTTCGTCAGCCGCATGGGCGCCACCGTACGGGCGAGGCCGGACCGCCGCATAGCCTGCCCGCCATGACCTTCACCACCCGGCCGACACTGCTCGGCACATTCGGCATGGTCTCGTCGACGCACTGGCTGGCATCGCAGTCGGCGATGGCCGTGCTGGAGAAGGGTGGCAACGCGTTCGATGCCGCCGTGGCGGCGGGTTTCGTCCTGCACGTGGTCGAACCGCACCTGAACGGGCCAGGAGGCGAGGTGCCGGCGATCTTCGCCACGGCGGACGATCCACGGCCCGTGGTGCTGGCCGGTCAGGGACCGGCTCCGGCGGCTGCGACGATCGAGCGCTTCACGTCGTCGGGCCTCGACCTGGTGCCCGGCGCCGGGCTGCTTGCGGCCACGGTCCCGGCCGCGGCCGATGCCTGGCTGCTGTTGCTGCGCGACCACGGCACCCTGCCGCTGCGGGACGTTCTCTCGTATGGGATCGGCTACGCGCGCGACGGGCACCCGCTGGTGGCGCGGGTGGCGGCGACGATCGGTGGCGTCAGCGACCTGTTCACATCGCAGTGGCCGTCCTCCGCCGAGCTGTGGCTGCGTGGCGGGCGCCCACCTGCGCCGGGCCGGCTGTTCGCAAACCCGCCATACGCCGAGACGCTGACGCGGCTGGTCGTCGAAGCGGAGGCCGCGGGTGACAGCCGCGAGGCCCAGATCGACGCCGCCCGCCGCACCTGGCGCGAGGGCTTCGTCGCCGAGGCCATCGTGTCCTTCGTCGGCACACCGCACCCGGACTCGAGCGGGCGCGACCATGCCGGGCTGCTCACCGCGACGGATCTCGCCGGGTTCGCGGCGGGGTACGAGGAGCCGGTCGTGGCCGACTTCCGTGGGGTGACGATCGCGAAGACGCCCGCGTGGGGGCAAGGTCCCGTCCTGCTGCAGACCTTGTGCCTGTTGGACGGGTACGACGACGCCACGCTGGACCCGTCGACACCTGACGGCATCCACCTGGTGACCGAGGCGATGAAGCTCGCGTTCGCCGACCGGGAGGCCTGGTACGGCGATGTCGCCGGTGTGCCGCTGGTCCACCTGTTGTCGCCGGCGTACGCGCAGCAGCGGCGAGCCCTGATCGGGGAGAAGGCGTCGCGCGAGCTCCGGCCCGGCTCGCCCGGCGGACACGAACCGCGGGTGGCGTCGCCAGCCGCTCGGGGTCGCGTCGAGGACGGAACCTCGCTCGGCGAGCCGACGGTGTCCCGGCTCGGTGAGCAACGCGGAGACACGTGCCACGTCGACGTCGTCGACCGGTGGGGCAACATCATCTCCGCGACGCCCAGCGGGGGGTGGCTGCAGAGCTCGCCCGCGATCCCCGGCCTGGGTTTCGGCCTCGGCACGAGGCTGCAGATGTTCTGGCTGGAGCCGGGCCTGCCGTCGTCGCTGGTGCCGGGACGGCGGCCGCGCACGACGCTGACGCCCACGCTGGTGCTCCGCGACGGCGTGCCGGTCCTGGCCTGCGGCTCGCCTGGCGGCGACCAGCAGGACCAGTGGCAGCTCCTGTTCCTCCTGCGCCACCTCGCGCTCGGTGTGGACCTGCAGGAGGCCATCGACGCTCCGGCCTGGCACACGACGTCGTTCCCGAGCTCGTTCTACCCGCGCGAGATGGAGCCGGCCGGACTGGTCGTCGAGGATCGCGTCGGTGCCGGTGTCGTCGATGAACTGCGGGGCCGCGGACACGACGTGACGGTCTCGGGCCCGTGGTCGCTGGGGCGGTTGTGCGCCGTCGGTCGCGACCCGGAGTCGGGCGTGCTCAGCGCGGCAGCCAACCCGCGCGGCATGCAGGGCTACGCCAGCGGCCGCTGACGGTTAACCGGCCGGCGCTCGCCTTGGCGGGACGGGCGAGCCGGGTGGCTGCCAGCGCGAACCACCGCGGCCATGAGGATCATCGGCAAGAGCGGACGTAGGCGCGAGTTCATGTCACTCGTCTTGGGCTGTCCGGTGCGTTGCACCTCGCGGGGCATGACCGGCGCCGTTGGCTGCGCCGGGTGAGATCTACTGCTAGGGCTGGTCCAGGTCGGGGTGCACGCCGGGGACGAGCCCGACGTGCTCGGCCATGTGGCGTAGCAGCGTGACGAGGTGGCGTCGGTCGTCGTCGTCGAGCCCGAACAGCAGTTCGGCGTCGTGCGCGTCCGCGGCCTCTTGGGCTTCGGTGAGTAGGTCACGGGCCGGGGCGGTGAGGTGCACCGCGTGCGCACGACGGTCGGCTGGGTGGCGGCGTCGTTGCACCAGACCGCGGTCCTCGAGGTCATCGATCAAGCCGACCATCGCATTGCGGTGGACACCCATCGTGTCTGCCAGCCGCTGCTGAGTCTGCCCGTCGGTCGCCGCCAAGTGCCGCTCGGGTGGTAGGCGTCGCCACGCGCCTTGACCACCCTGATCGTGATCACATGTGCTTCGTCATCGATGGTGTAGATCACCCGGTAGGTCGACCGGCGAGCCACGAACTGCCCAGCGAACGCGTCGTGCAGAGGTTTGCCGAGCCGATGCGGGTTCTCGCGGAGCGCGCCGTCGATCAGTTCCAGGACCGCCGTGGCGACCTTCTCGGGCAGTGTTTCGGTCAATGCTCGACGTGCGGATGGGGACAGGATGACGTCATACGGGTCATTCATAGGCGACCGCGCGCGCGCATCTCCGCCTTGACTTCCTCCAGCGTGGACGTGCGGCCATCGACGATGTCACGCTCGGCTTCGGCGATCTCGGCCACCAGCTCGGGGTCGGCCATGATCTCCAGCCTCTCCATGATCGACTCGTAGTCGTCCTGCGCCAGGATGACGACAGCGGGACGCCCGTTGCGGGTGACCTGTACCGATTCGTGCGTGCGAACGATCTCGTCGACGAACGCGGAGAGCTGATTCTTGGCCTCCGCTAGCGGAACGGTCTTCATGGCCAGAATAATAGCCTATCCGTCGTCAGTTGAGTCCGTTGCGCCGCCACCAGTTCCGTCGGTCATTCGTGCGTGACCGACCCGGTGCTCGCCGTGGCCGAAGGTGGCCCAGAAGTACAGCAGACCCGGCGAGTTCCGCAGGTCGGTGCGGGTCAGTTCCGCCCGGGTCCGCCGGCCCACCGCGAGGCGGTGGCGCACGCTGTGTCGCCGCACCCGTCGCAGGTCAGCACGGTGTGCGGCGTTCGTGGGTCGGCCCGCAGCCCGCAGTAGGCGGCGCGCCGTGGGGTGTGGTGGTCGTAGGAGGTAATCGTGTCTCGCCGAATCCTTCGTTGGTCATCAGTCGGGTGAGCTTGCCGGTCATGCCGTCTTGGTGGCCCGAGACCACGCGCTCCTGGGCCTGGGCGCTGAAGGGTTGGGAGCGTAGACTTTTGTGGACCTGACGCACCACAACACGAGCCGCTTCGTGCTGGTCGAAGGCCATGAGATCACCATCCGCACGGTCGCGTAGCGGCAGGTCAGGGCCGGTAGGGCTCGATGTGCGCGGCTACCTGACCAGCCGCCGGTTCACGCCACGGCAACGACGACCTTGCCGGCGGCATGGCCCTGCTCCACAGAGCGCAGGCCCTCGGCGGTGTCGGCCAGCGGGTAGGTCCGGTCGAGGACGGGTGCCAGCTTCCCGGCCTCGACGAGTTCGGTGAGGGTGACCAGGTCCTCCCGGTTCCGCGTGACCGGGAGCAGTCGGAGCCGCTGCCGGACGAAACCGTTGACCACGCCCGTCCGAAGCATGACGCCCACCGCCCCGACCACGCGGCCGGGTGAGCCGCCGCCGTTGACCACGAGGGTCCCCGCCGGCGTCAGCGCCCGGCGCAGCGGCCGCGGCGAACCCGCGCGGCATGCAGGGCTACGCCAGCGGACGGTGACCTGCCGATTGGCGAACGGCCGTTGATCTGGGCGCGAAGCGCGGATAGCTTCCCCCCATACCTCTGGACAAGAGCCGGGGGACGTCCGCAGGAGGAAGACCCGAACATGGCTGCTCGCTCGATTCGACGAACCATCGCCGCGCTGGCGGTCGGTGCGCTCGCCGGCACTGCGCTGGTCGCAGCACCCGCCGACGCCGCGCCACCGCCCGACAAGGACCTCAGGAAGCTCCTCAGCGGAGTGAAGCTGAACGACCTGCTCAAGCACGAGCGGAACCTGCAGAAGGTCAGCGACGCCAACGGCGGCAACCGCGCGTCCGGCCTGCCCGGCTATGACGAGTCGGTGGACTACATCGTCCGCCAGCTGACGAAGGCCGGCTACGAGCCGGAGGTCCAGCAGTTCGACTTCCTGTTCGCGGAAGAGCGCTCCGAGCTCGAGCGGATCACTCCCGACCCGGTGACGTTCGTCGAGGGCACCGACTTCCTACGCAACGCGTTCGACACCGGAACGCCCGAGGGCGAGGCCACGGGCTCGCTGTTCCTGGCGGACGTCCGGCTGGACGCACCCGGCCTGCCTCCCAACACCTCCACCAGTGGCTGTGAAGCGGAGGACTTCGCCGGCATGCCGACCGGCGCAATCGCTCTCGTGCAGCGCGGCACTTGCGGCTTCGCTGTCAAGGTGCTCAACGCGCAAGCCGCCGGCGCGGCTGGCGTGGTCGTGATGAACGAAGGGCAGCCCGGCCGCACCGGGCTCGTCGGCATGATCGGCGACGCCACCGGCCTGACCATCCCGGCTGTCTTCACCACGTTCGACGCCGGCGCGAACCTGGGCAGCACGCCGGGCGCGACGGTGCGGGTCGAGGTCGACTTCGACGAGGAGATCCGCCCGACGTACAACGTCTTCGCCGAGACCCGTAGGGGCGATGACTCCAACGTGGTCATGGCCGGCGCGCACCTGGACGGCGTCCAGGCGGGTGCGGGCATCAACGACAACGGCAGCGGCAGCGCCGCACTGCTGGAGACCGCGATCGAGTTCCGGAAGATCAATCCGACGAACACCGTCCGGTTCGCCTGGTGGGGCGCCGAGGAGTCCGGCCTGCTCGGCTCCGAGCACTACGTCGCCAACCTCACCCAGGAAGAGATCGACGAGATCGCGCTCTACCTGAACTTCGACATGATCGCGTCGCCGAACTACCAGTTCGGGATCTACGACGGCGACAACTCCGGCGGCACGGCCCCGCCCGGGTTCATCCCACCCGGGTCGGCCGAGATCGAGGACGTCTTCGAGGCCTTCTACACCGAGCGTGGCCTTCCGTTCAACGACAGCGAGTTCTCCGGTCGCTCGGACTATGGGCCGTTCATCGCCGTCGGCATCCCGGCCGGTGGTCTGTTCACCGGAGCCGAGGGCGTCAAGACCGAGGAGCAGGCGCAGGCGTACGGCGGCGCCGCCGGTGCGGCGTACGACCCGTGCTACCACCTGTTCTGCGACAACTACTACGGCGACGGCCAGGACGAGGCGCTGTACGACCAGCTCCGCGAGGACTACGACCTGGTCGGCAACCTCAACACCTTCGCGTTCGACGTCAACGCCGACGCGGCCGCCACGGCCGTGTTCACGTTCGCGATGGACACGTCGTCGCTGCCCGAGGCCGAGCCCGCGGCGGCCGTGACCACCGCCCGGGTGGCCACGCACGAAGCGGCGGGTCGCGAGGCCGCGTAGTACCACGACCGGAGGGACGTCACCGCAGGCCGGTGGCGTCCCCCCGGCGCATCCGGGCGAACGTGCTGGGCGACGCGTCACTCATGACCGTGACGTATGTTCCTGCTGCGTATACCTGGAGGCGAACATGGAGCACCGAGACGGCACGCCGGCCGAGCCGGCTGCGATCGCCGCGCTGCCGATCGACCGGCTGCCGATCTGGTTCCAGCGGGCGGAGAACGCCCTGATCGCCGTGGCGGTGGTGGCGCTCTTCGTCGCCCGGGACTTCGACTGGTGGTGGCTGCTGGTCCTGTTCCTGGCCTTCGACCTGTCGATGGCCGGCTACGCGAGGAACCCACGGCTGGGTGCCTGGATGTACGACGCGGTGCACAGTTATGTCGGACCGGCGGCGCTGGCCATGGTAGCGGTGGTCGGCGACGTCCGTTGGGCAGAGTTCCTGGCCTTGGTCTGGGCGTTCCACATCGCGGTGGACCGCACGTTCGGCTACGGCCTCAAGTTCATCGACCGCTTCAGCCACACCCACCTCGGCGAGATCGGCCGGCCGAGCGCGCCCCGATAGCCTGGGCAGGTCGGGCCGCTAGCTCAACTGGCAGAGCAGGAGACTTTTAATCTTCGGGTTCGGGGTTCGAGTCCCCGGCGGCCCACCGGCCATCGTGCTTTCGATCAGGACAGCGCCTTGATCGGTTCGACCGTCACCAGATCCTGCACGGCTTGGGGGAGATGATCGTCGAGCGTGATCAAGGCGTCAGCGTGGAGCTGGGTCAGCGCGACGTACTCGGCGACCGGTGCCCGGGCAGCCCGACCGCGACACCCCGCATCGGCTCTGTTGTGCCCCCACAAGAGCGGTGATGCGTCACACGCTGGCGCACACGCAGGACCTGCAGGCTTGGGCGCACATCGGGGTTCGTGACCGGTCCGCGCCCCGCGGACCCGCACCACGTCAGTCACCTGAGCCAAGGAGGAGAAGTGCCGTTCATCAACGTGAAGATCATCGAGAACGTGTTCACCGACGACCAAAAGAAGGACATCGTCGAGCGGCTCACCGACGCCATGGTCGCCGTCGAGGGTGAAGCCATGCGCGGCGTGACGTGGGTCGTGATCGACGAGGTCGCGAGCGGGGACTGGGGCATCGGCGGGCAGGCCATGACCACCGAAGCGGTCAAGCGGCTCGCCGCTGGCGTCCCGACCGGCTGAGGGGCGCGGGGGTGGCAGTGGACTACTCGGTCCGCTGCCCGCCTCCACGCCGACACCCAGGGATGCGACCTGTCTGGGAGGTCGCTGGGCGCTGCGGTTTCACGACCGACTTCGACTACCGCAGCGACGATCCACTGTCTGTCGTGCTCATGACGACGCTTCCGTTCGATCGAGAAGGTCGTGCAGGGCGGGGTTGTCGATGTACGTGGCGCCGTGGCGTGCGGCGGCGAGCTCACGAGGATCCCCGAGCCGGGCGTGATGCACCTGTGCTCGGATCACGTGTTCGCGCAGCCCACCGCGAGCGGCAAGCCCGCGCAGTTCGTCCGCCCACCGGTCGGCCCGCTCGGGGAAGGCTGCCGTCGCGGCGTCGCAGCCGGCGTCGAGCAGGTTTGCGCAGGGCCACAGGTACCAGGGTTCGGGTCGCAGCCCCTCCTCGACCCACCCGACGGCTCCCGGCTGGTCGCCACGTGCGTCCGCGAGGCGAGCGAGTCCGCGCGCGACCGTCGTAATCCAGCAGTTATCGTGTGCCTCGGTGGCCAGCACCCAGGCGTGCTCGAGCAGCTCGCCCGCTATGTCCGGTTCGCCGCAGTCGAGAGCTGCCTCGGCGCGGAAGCTCTCTGCCCACGGCACGAACGCCGTCCACCAGGTGTCATGGAGCGTCTCCAGCGCCTGGTCAAGGGTGAGTGCGGCCTGTGCGGGCTCGCCGCGCAGCAGGTGAATGCGACCGATCATCGAGCGTGACCACGCCGCCTCGCGGCGCCCACCGGCACGCTGCGCGTGCTCGATGGACTGGTGTAACGCCTCTAGCGCCACCGGGTAGTCGGCGGCATCGGAGTGGCCCATGCCCCGCACGCCGAGTACCCGAGCGTGCTCGGCGTCGTCGAGGCTGAGCCTCTCGGCCTCGTCCAACCACGCATCCATACGCTCGTAATGACCCAGCTGCACACCGAGAAATGCGAGCTCCCGGCACGCTGCCGCAGCGGTCCCTTCGTCTCCCACGGCGCGAGCCGAGACGAATCCCTCGTGGAGAAGCCCGGCGACCTCCGCCCCGCGGCCGCCAACCCCATGGATCGTGCCGCCTGCGAGTGCGACAAGCGACTCCGCGCGCAACGACAGATCTCCTAGGCTGCGGGCCACGTCGACCGCGCGGCGGAGCTGTTCGAGCGCGCGGTCCACCGCACCGGCGAGCAGCGACGCCCGGCCGGCATCCAGGTATGAACGGGCGCTGGCCCGGCTCACAAACACATCCGGCACGCTTGCCCGCGGATCGGCGATCTCCGCCGCCCGGATGACCGACGACGGCGCATCCTGCCTCAGCTCGCGGCGGAACAGATCCATGCAGCGGGCAGCCTGCAGCCGTGCACCGCTGTGGTCACCCGCCTCGGCGAGGCTTCGGACCAGCACGGTGTGGTAGTCGGCGTTGAGCGGGTCCAGTTCGAGGAGGTGGACAGCCAGGTCGGCAGCCGGTTCAGGACGGCCCCGCGCGAGCGCGTCGAGCGCGGCCTCGTACTGCAGCGCACGGCAGCTGGCGGCCAACCGCTGGCGTTCGACGACCAGCCACGCCTCGAACGCCGGACTGGTGTCGAGGGCGATTCCCTCGAGCAGGTCGCCGCCGAGGCGGGCCAACTCGCCCTCGTGACCCCGGTAGCCGGACCCCAGCAGCTGCACATCCGCCCGGTGACCGTCGTGGAGTTGCAGCCGGACTGGGTCGCCGGCGATGGTAGCCCCATCGGTGAGGGAGCGCCGTAGTTCCGAGAGGTTCCAGCGCAGGGTCTGGAAAGGATCGTCTGCGTCGGCGAACAACAGCGACACAAGCCGCTGCCGACTGGGCGGCCGCTCCGCCAACACGAGATAGGCGAGCAGCGCCCACGTCTTGCGCCCACGGGGGGCGCGGACCTCCTGGCCGTCGCGTTCGAGGATCGGCCGGCCGAGCAGGCGCACCATCAGCCCCATAGCCTGAACATCCCTTCACCGATCACCGATCGACGATAGTCCTCAGCGTGTGATGGGACGTGTGACGTCGTCGAGGAGCGATCTTCACGTCGGCGCCCTCGGGCACGACGTCGCGCACGGTCAGGTCTTGTGGACCACCCGTTCGCCCTCGCCGGGCTTCCAGATCGTGATCGCCAACTGGTTGTCGACGATCTCGACCGACGAGCCGCCGGCGATGTCGGCCACGTAGAAGGGGTCGAACTTCTGCCCCCGCAGGTCGAAGCCGGCCTCCTCTAACAGGTCGGTGGCGAACCGCTGGTGGAAGTCCTCGTCCTGCAGGTTCTCGACGTCGCCCCATAGCTTGGCGTCGCCCTCGCCGACGTGCGGGTCGACGGTGGCCGTGTGCAGGCTGAACCGCGGGTCGCGGCCAAGGTCGCGGAACTTGGTGGTGCGGGGCATGCCGACGATCACCAGGTGACCGTCGAAGACCCGGGGTTCGACGGGCTGATCCGGGGGTGCCCGTCCGACCGCAGCGTCGCCAGTAGGCACAGGTGGCCGGTGGCGGCATGGCGGCGGCCGAAGATCTCGGCGATGTGCGGCGCCTCGTCGGCGAACGTCGTCCACGCGACCATGGGCCACGACGGTACCGGTCGATCGGCGTCGCGGCAGCAGCCCGTCAGGGCTCGATGAGCCCGGCCCGGATGGCGTACCGGGTCAGCTGGGTGCGGTCCCGCAGGCCGAGCTTCTGCATGATGTTGGCCCGGTGCCGCTCGACGGTCTTGAGGCTGATCGTCAGCAGGCCGGCGATCTCGGCCGACGGGTGGCCCTCGGCGATGAGCTTGACGACCTCGTCCTCGCGCGGGGTCAGCACCTGGTCCGGAAGTCTGGCCCCGGTTCGTGACCGCCGAAGGTACTCGCGGGCCAGCGTGCTGAGCGCGCCGGCGTAGAGGAACGGCTCGCCGCGCATGGCGGCCCGACACGCCGCCACGAGGTCGCGGTCGGCGGCGGACTTCACGACGTAGCCCGACGCTCCCGCCTTGAGCACTGCGAAGAAGGGCTCTCCTGACATGAATGTGGGCGGGCTTAGGTGTGGTGTGGCAGTTCCAGTGTGACCGGTCCGCAGGCGAGCATGATCAGGGCCAGGGCGGCTTCGGGGCTGTGGAAGCCGTGTGAGCGTGTGGTCATGGTGCGGATCTTGTTGTTCAGTCCCTCATGGCGTCCGTTGGCCAGCCCCCGGTTGACGGCGGCGGCGATGCCGTCCTTGTGAGTGCGGATGGTGCGGGCGGCCTTGACGAAGTCGGGGATGCGAGATCGCTGGGCTCGTGAGCACCAGCGGTCCAACAGGTCCATCACGGCCGCGGGCTCCAGGTCGCCGGCGAACACGGCCCGAAGGGCCTCCTTGAGCTGGTATGCCCGCCATAGGGCGCCGCCGTCCTTGCGTAGTCCGGCAAGGGTTTCGGCTTGTCTGGCGGTCAGGTCGGCGGGGTTCTTCAGCAACGCCCAGCGGGCG
This sequence comes from Jiangellaceae bacterium, assembly GCA_050743075.1. Classification (GTDB taxonomy): domain Bacteria; phylum Actinomycetota; class Actinomycetes; order Jiangellales; family Jiangellaceae; genus JBOGDS01. Next base: position 23,192 of record JBOGDS010000061.1, read on the forward strand.
CCCTTGTACTTCTTGGCGATGCTCTTGTCGGGGAAGCGCCGGGCGGACTGCCAGACCTGACGCCGCGCCGAATCCAGCGCGTCGCCGGCGAGCTTGACCACGTGGAAGGGGTCGAAGCAGATGACCGCATGGGGTGCACGCTCACGCACCGTCTTGGCGTAGGCCGGTCCCAGGTCCATCGAGACCGCCTCGATCTCCTCCGCGCCACCCTCGGGTAGGTCGTCGAAGAACCGGCCCAACGCCGCGGCGTCCTTACCGGCGGCGCCCCACACGATCGTGGAGGTGTCGTGATCGGAGACCAGGGTCAAGTACCTGTGGTGCTTGCGCCAGGAGATTTCGGGTTCTCCTCACCTTTCTGTGGGTAGTTGGATGGTGAGTCCGCCGCAGCAGAGGTAGATCATGGCGATGAGGGCGGCGGCGCTGTGGTGTCCGTAGCCGCGGTGGTTGATGAGTCGGATCT
>JBOGDS010000062.1:0-23539 GCA_050743075.1 Jiangellaceae bacterium
GTATCGCGGGGTCGCGCCGCAACGGATCCGCCAAACCGCCGTCCTCCCCAGGCACGTAGTCGAGCACGCGCTGCCAGAACCGCCTCACCACAGTCGGGTTCGCGGATTCGAACACGACGCTCAGGTGCTGCAGCACGGCAGGGTTCGCGGCCAGCCCGAGATCCCGGGCGGCCGCCGACACCGCCTCGGCGTGCTCGTCTGAGTCGAGGCGCACCCGCATGCCTGTCGCGCGCAGGTCGACCACGATCTCGGCCGACAGCTCCACGATGCGCCCGGCCAGCGCAGCCCCCTCGATCAGCGACGGCGCGTCGAACCATGCCGTCGCAACGCCATCGACCACCCGCCAATCCGTTCCGATCTCTGTCATGCCCGGCACCGTAGTGCCCATTCCGGACGATCTCCTTCCGGATAGTGATGATGTCCCGGCCGGGGCATTGAGGTACGCCGTTGATCATGATCAGGCTCGGCGTCACCGGCTCTCGGTACTTCAGCGGGGCGGCCTCGTCATGCCGCCTGTAGTCGCGGTCGGGTGACTGCGATGTGTGCCATGATGCGCCGTCGATAGTTGTCCATGTTGGTGAACCCGCAGCCGACGCGTTTGACCTGCTTGATGATCCGGTTGAAGCCCTCGGTCCGGGCGTTGGTGACGTTCTCGGTCAGGGCCACCAGGATGGCCGGCCACCAGGTCTCGATGGTCGTGGCTAGGCGGGTGGTCTCGCGCATGTTCGCCTGGGCGCACGCGTTGTAGAAGCGCGACAGCGCGGCCCGTATCCGATGAGGCTCGTGCTGGGCGAGCAATTGGCGCAGCAGCTCCTTGCAGCCCCAGGCGGCGCCGATTTCGCCGGTCGAGTCGTCGGCGTCGAGCACCCGGGTCAGCCGCTCGAGGTGGCGGCGGGACAGGCGGTTGCCGGCGGTGAGCAGCATCCGCCGGTGTGCCCACACCGGGTCTGAGACGAGACCGCGGCGCTGGTGCAGTTGGCGGGTGACGCGTTGGCGGACCTCGGTGAGCATGTCGTTGGCCAGGCGCACCAGATGCCAGTGGTCGACCGCGCCCGCGCGCGGGGCAGGGCGGCGCGGATGCCCGACGCGTACGGGGCCGAAGGGTCGATGACGACCAGCTCGATCGCTTCGCGGAACTGCTTGGTCTGTTCGGCGAGCCAGGTCCGCACGCAGGCGCCGGAGCGGCCCGGGGCCAGGCCGAGAAGCAGCCCCGGCCTGGTGGTGTCGGCGTCGACGAAGGAGGTCATCCATGGGTCGCTGCGCCGCCAACCGGCGTCGGCCAGGATCCACCGCACGGTGCGGGCCCGGGTCTCGTCGATGCCCAGGACCCGGGTCGGTGCCGGCGCGCTCAGCCACCGAGCCGACGCGGTCACGAACGCCCGGTGCACCGTGCGCCAGGACACCTCGTACTCGGCGGCCACCTCGGACACGGCCCGGTTGGAGCGGGCCACCGATTCGGCCAGGCGCTGGCGCAGCCGGGCGGTCAGCCTCGAGCGGGGCGGGATCTCGGCGCTGATCTGCGTGAACGAGCGCCGCGGGCACGACGGTTCCGGGCAGACCAGACGGCGCTTGCGCCACCACAGCGCCACCCGCTGATCGGCCACCGGAAGATCACGCACAGGGGCCAGCGGGCGGTCCTTCACCCGGGTGCTCTCGGTCCCGCAGTCGGGACAGAATCCTTGTGGCGCAACGGTTTCAATGACGACCCGAACGACCCGGTCGGCGACACGGACGACGTCGACCACGCGGAAGGTGTCCAGGCCGAACAGTAAGGACGTAGTGTCGTCCATGCTCGTGGCCCCCGCTGCTGTCGGTTGTGGAAGACAGTCAGCATGGCGAGGCCACGAGCCTCAATCACGCACCGACACCCCGCTCAAGTACCGAGGGCCGGTTTCCCCGGGCAGCTCGTGGAGCTGGACCTCATTGCCGCGCTCTCCGATTGAGCAGCTCCGGCCCGCAGGCATGCGCGGCGGTGACTCGTAGTGATCGACTCTCGATGTCCGGCGTGTGCCCGGGACGGCGCCGCTTCGGGGTGACGGGGTGATGGGGACCGAGATGCTCCGTGAGTCCGGGCGGCGCTCATGGTGGGCCGACGAGTAGATTCGGTTGATCAGGCTCCGCCTGGTCGAGCAGCGCCATCCGACCGTCGAGCGGGAGATGCCATGACCGATCCTGATCCGACTGCCGAGCTGAAGCCGCAGTTCAGTACCCCCGACGCGATCCCGACGCCGTGGGCGGACGCGCGCCAGCAGCTCGAAGCCGCCGAGACCTTCTGGCTCTCGACGGTCCGGCCGGACGGGCGACCGCACGTCACGCCGTTGATCTCGGTCTGGGTCGATGGTGCTCTCTACTTCTGCACCGGCCCGACCGAGCGCAAGGCGAGGAACCTGGAGGGCAACACGCACTGCGTGCTGACCACCGGATGCAACGCCATCGGCGAAGGTGTGGACCTGGTGGTCGAGGGCGACGCCGTGCGCGTCACCGATGAGCTGCTCCTCCGCCGCGTTGCGGATGCCTACGCCGGCAAGTACGGCGAGCCCTTTGTCTTCGCCGTCTCCGACGGTGCCTTCCAGGGCGACGGCGGCGAGGCACTCGTCTTCGAGGTCAGACCGACGACGGCATTCGGCTTCGGCAAGGGCGACGCGTTCAGCCAGACCCGCTGGCGCTTTCGGCGGGGGTGACGGATCGGGCGCGCCCACCTGGCCGCCATGATCGAAGGGAGTGACGACGTGAAGTACGTGGTGCTGATCTACAGCAATCCCGCGACGTGGGGTGCCCTCGCGGCGGAGGAGCAGGACCAGGTGATCAATGTCCACAACGAGCTGATCGACGAACTTGCGCGGTCCGGCGAGTTCCTGAACATCTACCGGCTGGCCGATCGGTCGGCCACGAAGACGGTGCGCCATGACGGCGGCGTCCGGGTAGTTACGGACGGGCCGTTCGGGGAGGCCAAGGAGGTGCTCGCCAGCCTGTGGGAGATCGACGTCGAGACCGTGGACCGCGCGACGGAGATCGCCGGTCCGCTGGCCCGGTACGGCACGGTGGAGGTGACGCCGCTGATGGACGCCGCCGGTACGGAGATGTGACGGCACAGACCGGTGTCGAGGGCCTACTGCGACAGCTCGCGCCGGTAGTCCTCGGCACCCTCGTTCGGCGCTACGGCAAGTTCGACCTGTGCGAGGACGCGGTGCAGGAGGCGCTGCTGGCCGCCGCGGTCCAATGGTCGGAGAAGGGTGTGCCGGAGAGCCCGCGCGGCTGGCTGGTCACCGTCGCATCTCGGCGGATGACCGATCAGCTCCGCGGCGACGTCGCCCGCCGGCGCCGCGAAGTCATGGCGGCGCTCGAGCCGTCCGCCGACCAGCGTGCGCCGGCTGCGGACGACGATCAGCTGCCGGACCAGGACGACTCGCTGACGCTCTTCTTCCTGTGCTGTCACCCGGCGCTCTCCCCGTCCTCGCAGCTGGCCCTGACGCTGCGCGCCGTCGGCGGGCTCAGCACCGCGCAGATCGCACACGCGTTTCTCGTTCCTGAGGCGACCATGGCCCAGCGCATCAGCCGGGCGAAGCAGGGCATCAGGTCCGCGGGCGCCCGGTTCAGCATGCCGGCAGCGGACGAGCAGGACGAACGGCTTCGCGTCGTGCTGCACGTGCTCTACCTCATCTTCAACGAGGGTTACGCCGCCAGCTCTGGCCCGGACCTGCAACGGGCCGTGCTCACCGCCGAGGCGATCCGACTCACCCGCGCTCTCCACCGTTTGGTCCCCGACGACGGCGAGGTCGCCGGCCTGCTCGCGTTGATGCTGTTGACCGATGCGCGGCGCGCCGCACGCACGTTGCCGGACGGCAGCCTGGTCCCGCTCGGCGAGCAGGACCGCCGGCTCTGGAACGGCGACGCCATCGGCGAGGGCGTCGGGATCATCACCGACACGCTCTCCCGAGCGCCCATCGGTCCATACCAGCTGCAGGCCGCGATCGCTGCGGTCCACGACGAGGCCGAACGTGCTGAGGAGACCGATTGGCCGCAGATCCTGACCCTCTACGAGCTGCTCGAGCGCGTCGCGCCCAGCCCGATCGTCACGCTCAACCACGCGGTGGCAGTCGCCATGGTGCGCGGACCGCGGGCCGGGCTCGATCTGCTGGATACGTTGGACGCGGATGCCCGCATGACCGGCAACCACCGCCTGGATGCGGTCCGCGCACATCTGCTGGAGATGTCCGGCGACGACGTGACGGCCCGGGCCAGCTACGTGGCCGCGGCGCGGCTGACGACGAGCGTTCCCGAACGCCGATACCTTGAGGCCCGAGCGGCGCGGCTGAACGACCGACATCCGTAGCGCGCTGGGGTCGCCGGAGAGCGCCGGCCGCAGATGTCGAAAATCCGTCGGCTGCTTCGATCTACCCGTGAGCGGTGCCGATGGACGCACCGAAGAGCGGCCGGCACTAGGAGAAGGAGCAGCCATGAACACCGTGACCTCGACGGACGGCACCACCATCGCGTTCGACCGCCTGGGCGACGGACGGCCCGTCGTCCTGGTCTGTGGCGGGTCGACCGATCGGATGGCCAACGCGGGCCTTGCCGCGCTGCTGGCGCAGGACTTCACCGTCTTCAACTACGACCGCCGAGGTCGCGGTGACAGCGGCGACACCGCGCCGTACGCCGTCGAGCGCGAGGTGGAGGACATCTCGTCGGTGTTCGACGCGGCCGGTGGATCGGCCAACCTGTACGGCACCTCCTCCGGTGCCGCCCTGGCCCTGGAAGCGGCCGCCAGCGGTCTGCCCGTCACCCGGCTGGCCCTGTGGGAACCACCGTTCTTCTTGGCCGGTCGCCCGAAGCCGCCGCCGGACACCGCGGGGACCTACACCCGGCTGGTGGCCGAGGGTCGCCGCGGCGACGCGGTGGAGTACTTCATGGCCAAGGTCGTGGGCCTGCCGCCCGAGTTCGTCGCGGGCGCGCGCCAGGCGCCTTTCTGGGCGTCGCAGGAAGCGCTTGCCCACACCCTCGCCTACGACGCCACCGTGATGGGCGACTACTCGCTGCCGACCGAGCGGGCGGAGGCTGTGACCGCCCCGACCATCGTCGTCGACGGTGGCTCGAGCCTCGGGTTCATGGGTGAGACAGCCGACGCGCTGGCGGAGCTGATCTCCGGCGCGCAACGGCGCACTCTGGACGGGCAGGACCACAATGTCGACCCGGCGGCCCTGGCGCCGGTGCTGAAGTCTTTCTTCGCCGGCTGACGCGGGGACAGGACATGCGTTTCCACACCACCATCGCGCAGAGTGGCACGACGGCCACCGGTATCCGGGTTCCCGACGACGTCGTCGAGGCCCTCGGCGCCGGCAAACGGCCACCGGTCCGGGTGACGATCAACGGCTACACGTACCGCAGCACCGTCGCGGTCATGGGCGGCGCGTACATGGTCGGCGTCAACGCGCAGAACCGCGCGGGCGCCGGGGTCGCCGGCGGCGAGGAGGTGGACGTCGAGATCGAGCTCGACACCGCGCCACGCGAGGTGATCGTGCCGCCCGACTTCGCCGCCGCCCTCGACGCGGAGCCGAACGCCCGGCGCATGTTCGACGCCCTGTCGTACAGCAACAAGTCGTGGCACGTGCTCCAGGTCGAGGGAGCCAGGACCGGCGAGACGCGCCAACGCCGCATCGCCAAGTCGGTCGACATCCTGAGGGAGGGTCGCGCCCGCTGAGCGGTGCGCGCCCAAGCGGCCCGATCTGTGAGGTGGGAATGTGAGCACGCTGGTGGTCCTCGAGTACGTTTCCCTCGACGGCGTCATCCAGGCTCCCGGTCATGCCGGCGAGGATCCGGCCGACGGGTTCGAGCACGGCGGGTGGACGGGTCCGTTCATGAGCGACCATCGGCGCTACGTCGCCGAGTCGTTCTACGCGGCCGACGCCTTCCTGCTCGGGCGCCTCACCTACGAGATCTTCGCGGCGACTGGCCGACGGTGACCGATCCGGGCGACGAGATCGCCCACGCCCTCAACACCCGTCCCAAGTACGTTGCCTCCTCGACGCTGCGCCAGCCCGGGTGGGAAGGCACGACGGTGCTGGGCCCCGACGTGGCCGCGGACGTGGCGCAGCTCAAGGCGCGGCCGGGCCGGGAGATCCTTGTCGTCGGCAGCTCCGAGCTGGCCCGGACGCTGATGCAGCGCAGCCTGGTCGACGAGTACCGGCTCATGCTGCACCCGGTCGTGCTCGGCAGTGGAAAGAGGCTGTTCCTGGACGGGGCTCCCACCACACCGATGCACCTGGTCGACGCCAGGGCGAGCACCAGCGGCCTCGTCCTTCTCACCTACCGACCTGGGTCGCATCCAGGCCCACGATCTTGAGACGGCGACCCGACGTGTCGCTTCCTGCTCGACCAGCCCTTCGCGCGTGACGGCCGCACTCTGACCGAGTGCCGCTCCGACGGCTGACCGCATCTTGACCTCGCCGCCGCATGGCGCCGAGCATCGGAGGATGAAGCGCAAGCCGATCAGCTCGCAGGCGATCGCGTCCGTCGGCTACGACGCCACGACCCAGATTCTGGAGGTCGAGTTCACGTCGGGAGACGTCTACCACTACTTCGACGTGTCGCCGTTCGAGAAGGAGGCCCTCCTGCGCGCCGACAGCAGCGGCGCGTACCTCAACCAACGTATCAAGCCACGTCACCGCTACCAGGAGGTCCCGTCGTAGCAGGACAGAACCGTGGCATACGTGGACGGTGCCGACGACGAACCGGCACCGCCTGTCAAGAGCTACCGCCGAGGCGCGCGACGTCGAACCGGCGCCCGCCGCGTGATCAGAGCCAGATGATGAGGATGACAATGACGACGAGGATGAGCGCAAGGACGGCAATCGTGCGGGTGTTCACGGCATCTCCTTCAGATCGGCGACCGACGGCCGAGATCCTTCCCCTCCCGGCAGGTTCCACAAACCTCGAAGATCGTCGCAGCTCCCGGCGCTCAGGTGGCGCCGTGCCGCTCCGCCGCCTCGTCGATGCCGCGGGCGAGCTCGACGTCGGCCGCCGTGACCCCGCCGGCGGAGTGGGTCGAGAGCGTGAAGGTCAATGTCCGCCAGCGGATGTCGATGTCGGGATGGTGGTCCATGGTCTCGGCGACCATGGCGACGTCGTCGACCGTGCGGATGGCGGACAGGAAGTCGGATGCTGTCACGGTCCGGGTGATGTATCTGGCGTCGCCGCTCCATCCCGGGAGGTCAGCCAGGGCGGCGCTGACGCCGTCGTCACCGAGCAGTGTCATGGGGACTCCTTCGAGCAGGGGGTGGATGTCGTCCCTCACAGGCTTGGCCATACTCCACCAGGTCTGTCTGCCGGTGAAGTGCTGCGAAGCATCGTCTACATGGTCAAACTCCGGCAGGCGGGGCCGGGGCGGACGCGGGCGGGTCCGGCTCGGTGCGCTGGTCGCGGCGGCGGATCTTCGAGCCGAGCCACACCAGCGGGTCGAAGGAGTGGTCAACCACGCGCTCCTTCATCGGGATGATCGCGTTGTCGGTGATCTTGATTCCCTCCGGGCAGACCTCCGTGCAGCACTTGGTGATGTTGCACAGGCCGATCCCCGCCTGCTCGCGAGCCAACCGCCGCCGGTCGTTGGTGTCCAGCGGGTGCATGTCTAGTTCGGCGTAGCGCAGAAAGAACCTCGGACCGGCGAATGCGGGCTTGTTGTCCTCGTGGTCGCGGATCACGTGGCAGACGTTCTGGCAGAGGAAGCACTCGATGCACTTGCGGAACTCCTGGCCCCGCTCGACGTCCTCCTGCTGCATCCGGTAGGTGCCGTCAGGCCGGCGCGGTTCGGGAGCGAAGGCCGGCAGCTCGGCCGCCTTGCGGTAGTTGTACGACACGTCGGTGACGAGATCGCGGACGACGGGAAACGTCCGCAGCGGTGTAACGGTGATCGTCTCGGCCGGTTCGTACATCGACAGCCGGGTCATGCACAGGAGGCGCGGCACTCCGTTGATCTCCGCGCTGCAGGACCCGCACTTGCCGGCTTTGCAGTTCCACCGCACCGCGAGGTCGCCGGCCTGGGTTGCCTGCAGGCGGTGGATGGCGTCGAGCACGACCTCGCCCTCCTCGACGGGGACGGTGTAGTCGGCCAACTCGCCGCCTGCGGCATCCCCGCGCCAGACCCGCAAACTCAGGTCGTAGCCCATGTATTGCTTCTCCAGTCGTCTGGTCGTGTTCGCGCTCTCCGCTTCGCTCTCATCGCGCTCACTCTGCGAACAACGTGCGCAGGTCGTCGGGCATCTCGGGCAAAGGCCGCCGTTCGACGGCCACGTCGTGCCCGTCCAGTACACAGTGCAGGTTGACGGTGCCCCAGCCGTGATCGGTGGCCGGGTAGTCGTCGCGGGTGTGCCCGCCCCGGCTCTCCGTGCGTTCGAGGGCGGCGCGCGCGATGCACTCGGAGACGCGCAGCATGTTCTGCAGGTCGAGCGCCAGGTGCCAGCCGGGGTTGTACTGACGGTGTCCTTCGACCGTCACCTTCGCGGCTCGCACCCGCAGTTCGGAGATCACCTTCAGTGCCTGCTCCATCTCGTCGGCGGTCCGGATGATCCCCACCAGGTTGTGCATGACCTCCTGCAGATCCTGCTGGACCGTGTACGGGTTCTCGCCGCCGTCGTCCGCGAAGGGCGCGAGCGCAGCCTCGGCCGCGGACCGGACGTCGGTGTCGGACACCGTCGGCCGTGTACGCAGGCGGGCAGTCGCGTAGGCGGCGTTGAGGCCGGACCGGCGACCGAACACCAAGAGGTCGGACAGGGAGTTGCCGCCCAGCCGGTTGGCTCCGTGCATGCCGCCGGCGACCTCGCCGGCCGCATACAGCCCGACGACCGACGACTCGCCGGTATCGGGTGCCACCGCGACGCCACCCATGACGTAGTGGCACGTGGGCCCCACCTCCATTGGCGAAGCGGTGATGTCGACGTCGGCCAGCTCCTTGAACTGGTGGTACATCGACGGCAGCCGGCGCCTGATGTACTCCGCCGTCCGGCGCGACGCGATGTCGAGGAAGACGCCGCCGTGCGGTGAGCCGCGGCCGGCCTTGACCTCGGCGTTGATCGCGCGGGCGACCTCGTCGCGGGGTAGCAGCTCAGGGGGCCGTCGGTTGTTCTTCTTGTCCTGGTACCACCGGTCGGCCTCGTCCTCTGCGTCGGCCGTCTCGGCCTTGAAGAACTCCGGAATGTACTCGAACATGAACCGGCGGCCCTCGCTGTTGCGCAGCACGCCGCCGTCGCCGCGGACAGACTCGGTGACGAGGATCCCGCGTACTGACGGCGGCCAGACCATGCCGGTCGGGTGGAACTGGACGAACTCCATGTTCACCAGCGACGCGCCTGCTTCGAGCGCGAGGGCGTGGCCGTCGCCGGTGTACTCCCACGAGTTCGACGTCACCTTGTACGACTTGCCGATGCCACCGGTGGCCAGGATCACCGTCGGCGACTCGAACACCACGAAGCGGCCCGACTCCCGCCAGTACCCGAACGCACCGGCGATGCGGCCGCCGTCCTGCAGCAGGCGGGTGATCGTGCACTCCATGTAGACGTCGATGCCGAGGGCGACGGCGCGCTGCTGGAGCGTGCGGATGAGCTCAAGCCCGGTTCGGTCGCCGACGTGGGCAAGCCGGGCGTAGCGGTGCCCGCCGAAGTCGCGCTGGGAGATGAGGCCGTCGGGTGTGCGGTCGAAGAGCGCGCCCCATTCCTCGAGCTCGTGGATCCGGTCGGGGGCCTCCTGGGCATGCAGTTGGGCCATCCGCCAGTGGTTGAGCATCTTGCCGCCGCGCATGGTGTCGCGGAAGTGCACCCGCCAGTTGTCCTCCGGATAGAGATTGCCCATGGCAGCGGCGGCGCCGCCTTCGGCCATGACCGTGTGCGCCTTGCCGAGTAGTGACTTGCACACGATGGCCACATGCGCGCCGGCGTCGTGGGCGGCGATGGCTGCTCGCAGGCCCGCCCCACCAGCGCCGACGACCAGGACGTCGTACGCGTGCCGTTCGCTCACCTCGGCCATCGACAACCCCCTTAGAAGAACCGGACGTCGGAAATGGTCCCGGAGGCCACCATCCACACATAGAAGTCGGTGAACGCGACGAACACCAGTGACACCCAGGCGATCTGCGCGTGCCGGGCGTTGAGCCCGGAGACGGCCCGCCAGGCCCGGTAGCGGATCGGGTGCCTCGAGAAGTGGCGAAGCTGCCCGCCGACGATGTGGCGGCAGGAGTGGCACGAGAAGCTGTAGAGCGCGAGCAGCGTGGCGTTGGTCAGGAAGATCAGCGTGCCCAGCCCGACGTGGCCCCACTCGCCGTCGGCGTTCCGGAACGTCAGCAGTGCGTTGTAGAACAACAGGACGTTGTACGCCAGCGCCAGGTAGAGCGCGTAGCGGTGGACATTCTGCAGAATCAGCGGGAACCGCGACTCACCCGTGTAGCGGCGGTGCGGTTCGGCCACCGCACAGGCCGGCGGCGACGCCCAGATCGATCGGTAGTACGCCTTGCGGTAGTAGTAGCAGGTCAGCCGCAGGCTGAGCGGGATGATGAGGATGATCACGGCCGGCGACCTGGCCCAGGAGAGCCAGGACGGCAGGAAGTCGGGGATCGGCGTTCCCAGGTGTGCGGATCCCTCGGCGCACAACACACTGAGGCACGGCTCGAAGAACGGTGACAAATAGGGCTCAGAGAAGTAGTACTTCCCCCAGAATGCGCGGAAGGTCGCGTAGACCACGAAGGCCAGCAGCACACCTGCCGTGACCGTCGGCTCGACCCACCAGCGGTCGGTGCGCAGCGTTCGTGCTGCTATACGCGCCCGGACGGGCGCCGAGACTCCGGTGGCCATCTAGGGCCGGTGCCGATCCGGGCCGCCGGACCCCTCGGCGTCGAGCCCCGTGCTGCGGTCGTACGGCACGTCCGGAATCTCCTCGGGCTCGGCCTTTGTGCGGCGGACGACACGGTCAATTGGCCCACGCCAGGATCCGCCGGGCTCCGGCATCACGCCTCGGCGCAGCCTGGCATGGGACCGAGGACGAATCTAGGCCCTCGCGGTTCCGCGCGTGGTGGTGGGTGGAGATGTCATCGGGTCACATCGGGCACTCTCACGACGGGGCGCCGTCCTCCAGCGCCGGGTGGCGGACATCTCGGTATCGATGTCGGCTTGACAGGTCGACGGTCACAGCCGTTCCCCGCCGTCCTTGGCCGCGGCGCACATGCAAAGAGATGCTTGCAACGAAACCTTTGTATGTGTAGATTGCCGCTGTGACCGATGGTGAGCCGCAGGCGAGCCCGCCCAGCCGCGTCCTGGACGCGACGGCACTGCGAGGGCTGGCTCATCCGCTGCGCATCCAGATCTGGGACGCGCTGTCTACGTACGGACCGGCGACGTCGGCGAAGCTCGCCCGGCGATTCGGTGAGTCCACCGGAGCGACGAGCTACCACCTGCGCCAACTCGCCAGGCACCGCTTCGTCGAAGAGATCCCCGGCCGCGGGACCGCCCGCGAGCGCTGGTGGCGTGCGGTTCCCGGCGGCGTCGAGCTGCACGGCTACGACATGCTCGAACGGTCCGCCACGGCCGAGGCCGCCCGGCTCGTCCTGGGTGAGTGGTCACGTGCCCGGGCCGCGCGACTGGAGCAGTGGATCACGACGGGGGTCCGCCGCGAGGACCGCGACTGGTTCATGGCGAGCGTCGACATGAACGGCACACTCGACCTGCGCATCGAGGAACTTGCGGAGCTCTCGAAACAGCTTCGCGAACTGATCACCCGCTGGGTCGACGCCGTCCGCGACCGAGACGACCCCGACGCCCGCCCGGTCGAGGTGCAGGTCAACGCGTTCCCGTTGCCACCCCTGCCCGACGACGAGAGGAAGCCGCAGTGAGCGCAGAGAAGGGGCACACCATGGAGCCGCAGGCTTCGCGAGGCCCGGGCACCGGCTTCAACCGGCTCTGGGCCGCGTTCGCCGCGAGCAACCTCGCCGACGGGATCGGCATGACCGCGCTGATCCTGCTCGGGGCGGCGCTCACCCGCGACCCGGTGCTCGTGTCGGCCATCACCGCCCTCGTCTTCCTGCCGTGGCTGATCCTCGGCATCCCGTCCGGGGTGCTGGTCGACCGGGTCGACCGCCGGCGCGCCATCGCCGGTGCCAACGGCGCGCGCGTCCTGGTGTCGGCCGCGCTGGGCGTGCTGGTGGTGACGGACCAGGCTTCGATCGTGGCCGTCCTCGTCGCCGCCTTCCTGCTGGGCGCCTGCGAGACGGTGGCCGACAACGCGAGCAACGCCGTCGTACCGCGCCTGGTGCACCCCGACGGCCTGGTGCGTGCCAACAGCCGGATCCAGGGCACCGAGGTCGTGGCGCAGGTGTTCGTCGGAGCGCCGCTAGCCGGCGTGCTGTTCACGGTGGCCGCGGCGTTGCCCTTCGTCGTCCACTCGACGGCATTCGCGATCGCGGCGGTTCTCGTACTGACGCTCCCGGTCGCGGCTGCACGCGCCGACTCGGGATCGGTCGTGGCCGGCGCCGACAGCGATGGCCCGGCCCGCGTATCGGCGTGGGCGTCGATCCGCGAGGGCGTCGGGTTCCTGCTCGGGCACCGGGTACTGCGCGGCCTGTGGTTCGCCTCGGCCGCGCTCGGCTTCCTCGGGACGATGGCCCAGGCCATCCTGGTGCTGTTCGTCCTCGACGAGCTACGCCTGCCGGAGAGCGCCTTCGGCCTGTTCCTGTCGGCGGCGGCGGTCGGCGCCGTCGTGGGTGCCGTGCTCGCCGAACCCGTCGCCGCCCGCCTCGGCCGTGGACCGGCCATGACCGTCTCGGTCGTCGTCACCGGCCTGGCGTTCGCCGGGATCGGTCTCTCGTCGTCCGTCGTGCCCGCCGGTGCCGCCTTCGCTGCGTCCGCGGCCGGCATCTCGCTGTGGAATGTCCTGTCCATGGCCGCACGTCAGACCATCGTCCCGGGCGTGCTCATGGGCCGGGTCCACGGTGCCTGGCGGACGCTCGGCTGGGGTGTCATGCCGCTGGGCGCGCTGGTCGGCGGCGTGCTCGGGCGGCTCGACGTGCGCCTGCCACTGCTCGTCGGGGGTGCGCTGATGCTGCTGGTCGGGACGCTGATCCGGCCCACGCTACGGAGGCTGCCGCCGACAGGCTGAGCGCGCCGGCAGCGCGACTTAGGTCTCGGACGCATTACCGTGGGCTGCAATCTGGTATCAGGTCCGTAACACCACCCCTCCTCCACTTGTCTGTGCCCTAGCGCGGATGGTCCTCTGTGTCATCCCGTTTTGTGGGGCCGCCGTGCGCGGCCGAACCAATGGAGGGTTCCCACCTTGACCATCAAGCGAAGAGACGCCAGGTTGCTGGCCGTGCTCGCGGCCGGTGCGCTCGCGCTCAGCGCGTGTGGCGGCGGCGACGACGACGAGCCGGAGGCTGAGGCCCCGGACGTCGAGACCGAAGACGTGCAGATCGTCTACGCGCAGGAGCAGGAGTTCTCCTCCTACAACAACAACACGACCGCGGAGAACGCTGTTCGCAACGCCCTGGTGCTCAACCGGGTGCTGACCGGCTTCTGGTTCTTCGACCCCGACGGCAACCCCGCGCCGGACGAGGAGTTCGGCAGCTACGAGAAGACCTCCGACGATCCGCTGACCGTCGAGTACACGATCAACGACGAGGCCGTGTGGTCCGACGGTAACGCGGTCGACTGTGGCGACCTCCTGCTCACCTGGGCCGTGGGCAACGCCCTCTATGGGTTGTCGACCCCGGGCACGACCGGTTGGGACCAGACCCAGAAGCCCGAGTGTGCCGACGGCGACAAGGAGCTCACGCTGGTCTACGACACGCCGTTCGGTGACTGGGCCGGTGTCGGCTTCGGCAACACCGCGATCATGCCGGCGCATGTGGTGGCTGAGCAGGGTGGTCTCACGGAGGCCGAGCTGATCGACGCGATCGCCGCCGACGACGAGGCCGCGCTGGCCGGTGCGGTCGACTTCCACAACAACGGCTGGGTGATGAACCCGGGCGAGCTGCTCGACCCGGCGCTGATCCCGTCCTCGGGTCCGTACCAGCTGGACTCGTGGGAGGCCGGTGCGTCGGTGACGTTGACCCCGAATGAGAGCTGGTGGGGCACCCCGCCGGCGTCGTCGACGATCGTGGTCCGGTACATCACCCAGGATCAGCAGGCGCAGGCGTTGCAGAACGGTGAGGTGCAGGTCATCGAGCCGCAGCCGAACCCGGACATCCTCAACCAGCTGGAGGGGATGGAGGCTGTGGAGGTGCACACCGGTGATGACTTCACCTACGAGCACCTGGACTTCAACTTCGACTCCAGCCCGTTCTCCGACCGCGATCTGCGTGAGGCGTTCGCCAAGTGTGTGCCGCGGCAGCTGATCGTGGAGAACCTGATCCGGCCGCTGAACCCCGAGGCGGTGGTGATGGACATCCGCAACACGATGCCGTTCATGGCCGACTACGAGGTGCAGCTCGACGGTGTGGGCGCGGAGGACTTCCAGGAGGTCGACATCGCCGGTGCTCAGGCGTTGCTGGCCGCGGCCGGTCAGGAGGGTCTGCAGGTGCGGATGGGCTACCAGACGCCGAACCCGCGGCGTACCCAGACCGTGGAGCTGATCCGGGACTCGTGCGGGCAGGCCGGCTTCGAGATCGTCGATGCCGGGTCGGACACGTTCTTCGGCACCGAGCTGTCGCAGAACCAGTACGACGTGGCGCTGTTCGGCTGGGCCGGCTCGGCGTTGGTGTCGGGCTGGGGCTCGACCTACACCACGGTGTCGGCGTGTGACGCCGACAGTAAGGGCAACAACAGCGGCTGCTACTCCAACCCGCGGGTCGACGAGCTGGTCGCCGAGCTGAACCAGACCGTCGACAAGGACGCGCAGACGCCGATCAAGGCCGAGATCGAGCAGATCCTCTGGGAGGACCTGGCCACCATCCCGCTGTTCGCGTTCCCGGCGCTGTCCGCCTGGTCCGACACGGTGGAAGGTGTCGTACCCAACGCGTCGCAGGCCCAGATCACCTGGAACATCCACGAATGGGCCCAGGCCCAGGTGTAGGACGGCACAACGGCCGAGTATCGAACTGATCCTCGGCCCGCATAGTGAGCACGCAGCAGT
Source organism: Jiangellaceae bacterium (assembly GCA_050743075.1). GTDB lineage: Bacteria > Actinomycetota > Actinomycetes > Jiangellales > Jiangellaceae > JBOGDS01. The sequence goes on from JBOGDS010000062.1 coordinate 15,100, forward strand.
GACGGGGCCGGGAGCCCAACAGCTCCCGGCCCCGTACCCTGACTGAGTACCCTGCTGAAACGACCGGAGGGTGGCGCCATGGCTGTGTTCATCGCGCGGAGATTGGTCATCTCGTTCTTCGTCCTGCTGGCGGCGACGTTCGTCATGTACACGTTGACGGCGGTGTCCGGGGACCCGATGGAGGACCTGTACAGCATCGGCAACGCAGACTCGCGGGAACGTGCGATCGCCGAGCGGACCGAGACCATGAACCTGGACACGCCGGTTCCGCTGCGCTATCTGGCGTGGCTCGGCGACCTGTTCACCGGCAGCCTGGGTGTCAACCGCAACGGCCAGGACGTCTCGGCCCTGCTCGGCCAGGCCGTCTCGGCCACGTTGCAGCTGGTGCTGGCAGCGGTGCTGCTCGCGATCCTGTTCGGTATCACCGTCGGTATCGTCTCGGCGCTGCGGCAGTACACCGGCTTCGACTACTCCATCACGTTCGCGTCGTTCCTGTTCTTCTCGCTGCCGATCTTCTGGGTCGCTGTCATGCTCAAGCAGTTCGCGGCGATCGAGTTCAACAACTGGCTGCGCGACCCGACGATCTCGGTACCGGTCATGGCCGTCGTCTCCCTGCTCAGTGGGCTGGCCTGGATGGCGATCCTCGGCGGCGACCGCAAACGCCGGCTGACCACGTTCGCAATCGCGTTCGTGGCGACGGCCGGGTTGCTGGCGTATCTGTCCGCGACGAACTGGTTCGCCGATCCGGGCCTCGGCTTCGGCGGCGTGCTGATCGGGGCCGCTGCCGCGGCCCTCGGAGTGACGTTGCTTGTGTCCGGGTTCCGCTACCGGGGCCCGCTGATCGCGGCGCTGGCATCGGCGCTGGTCGGCGCCATCTGCTACTTCGCCCTCGGACCGGTGCTCCAAGACCCCAGCTGGGGCATCATCGTCCTGCTCGCCGTGGCGACGGTCGGCGTAGGCCTGGCGATCGGCTACTTCGTCGGCGGACTGCAACGGCGACATGCCATGACGACCGCGGCGCTCACCGGGCTCATCAGCGGCGGCCTGATCTTCCTCGACGCGATGATGCAGGCCTATCCCGGCTACGCGGAGCGGGTCGCGGGCCGGCCGATCTCGACGATCGGTCCATCCACGCCGAACTTCAGCGGCGACTTCTGGGAGACCGCGCTGGACTCCGCCGGCCACCTGCTGCTGCCGACGATGGCGCTCATCCTGATCTCGTTCGCGACGTACACCCGCTACACCAGGGCAAGCATGCTCGAGGTCATGAATCAGGACTACGTGCGCACAGCCCGGTCCAAGGGCCTCACCGAGAGGACGGTGATCACCAAGCATGCCTTCCGTAACGCGTTGATACCGGTGACGACACTGATGGCCGTCGACCTCGGCGCGGTGATCGGCGGCGCGGTGATCACCGAGAGCGTGTTCGGCTGGGAGGGCATGGGCAGGTTGTTCATCACCGGCCTCCAGGAGGTCGACCCGGCGCCGGTGATGGCGTTCTTCATGGTCACCGGCACGGCCGTCGTGGTCTTCAACATGATCGCCGACATCGGCTATGCGTACCTTGACCCGCGGATCCGGCTGTCCTGACCGGCCCTGAGCGTCTGAGCAGATGAGAGGAGAGGCCGTGAGTATCGACACCGAGGACGGGCAGGCGGCGAGGCCCGAGGCCAGCGACGCGACGCACGGCATGACGGTCGTCGCTCGCACCCAGGGCGAGCTGATCAGGCGGCGCTTCTTCCGTCACCGGGCCGCACTGATGGGCATGATCACGCTGGGCTTCATCATCCTGCTGGCCATCACGTCGATCGGTTTCGGGCCGATCCCGGGCTGGTGGGACAAGTCGTACGAGTCGACCGCCACGGTCGTCGACGGCGGCCGGCCGACGCTGAGCGTCATCCCCGGGTTCCTCGGCGGCAGCGGCATCCAGCTGGGCGAACACCCGTTCGGCCAGGACAACATCGGCAAGGACTATTTCGCGCTGACCATGCGCGGCGCGCAGCAGTCGCTCATCATCGCCTTCCTCGGCGGCCTGGTCGCGACGATGGTAGGAACGCTCATCGGGGCGACCGCCGGATACTTCCGTGGCCGGGCCGAGGCGGTACTGATGCGGTTCACCGACGTGATGATCACCATCCCGCTGCTGGTCATCGCCGCCGTGATCGGTCGCCTGGCCGGCGACAGCGGGATCTTCTTTCTGGCGTTCATGCTCGGACTTGTGCTCTGGACCACGCTCGCCCGGCTGGTCCGCGGCGAGTTCCTCTCGCTGCGGGAGAAGGAGTTCGTCGAGGCCGCCCGCGCCGCCGGCACCAGCGCCCGGCGGATCATCTTCAAACACATCCTCCCGAACACGGTGGGTGTGATCATCGTGGCTGGGACGCTGGCGATCGCAGTGCTGATCCTGATCGAGGCCGCGCTCTCCTTCCTCGGTCTCGGCGTCCAGGCGCCGGATAGTTCACTCGGCCTGCTGATCAACGAGTACGACAGTGCGATGCAAACAAGACCGTGGCTGTTCTGGTGGCCCGGCCTGTTCATCGTCGCGATCGCGCTGTCGGTGAACTTCATCGGCGACGGTCTGCGCGACGCCTTCGACCCTCGACAGACCCGGGTGCGTGACTGATGTCGACATCGATCCAGCCTGGCCTCGGCGATGCGCCCGGCGCGCTCGTCGGTTCGGGGCCGTCGGTCCTGGAGGCGGAGGGCGAGGCCCACGTCGCCACCGGCATCACCGACGTGCTACCGCCGTCGAAGGAGGAGGTGCTGCGGGTCGAGGACCTCGCGGTCAACTTCCCTACCGAGGACGGCATCGTCAAGGCGGTCCGCGGCATCAGCTACGTAGTGCACGAGCGCGAAGTGCTCGGCATCGTCGGCGAGTCCGGATCCGGCAAGTCGGTCTCCTCGATGGCCGTGATGGGGCTGCTGCCGAGGAACGCCCGGATCTCCGGGAAGATCGTCTACCGCGGCGACGACATCCTGGAGATGCCGAAGAAGCGGCAACGGTCCCTGCGTGGCCGCAAGATCGGGATGGTCTTCCAGGACCCGATGACGGCGTTGAACCCGGTCTTCACGATCGGCGACCAGCTCGCTGAGGCCGTCCTGTCGCACCAGACCATGCCGCGCAAGCACGCGCTCGACCGGGCCGAGGAGATGCTCGACCTGGTCGGCATCCCTCAACCGAAGGCACGGCTGAAGAACTACCCGCACGAGTTCTCCGGCGGCATGCGGCAGCGGGCGATGATCGCGATGGCCGTCATCAACAACCCCGACGTCATCATCGCCGACGAGCCGACGACGGCGCTCGACGTCACGGTGCAGGCGCAGATCCTGGAGAAGCTGCTCGAGGTCAAGGACGCGGTGAACGCCGCGATCATCCTCATCACCCACGACCTCGGCGTCGTGGCCGGCATGTCCCACCGGGTGCTGGTCATGTACGCGGGCAAGGCGGTCGAGATCGGCGACGCCGACCCGGTGTTCTACCGGCCGCGGATGCCCTACACGGCCGGCTTGCTCGGCTCGATCCCATCGTTGGAGACCGTGACCGGCGAGCGGCTGCGGCCGATCAAGGGGACGCCACCCTCGCTGATCAACGTGCCGAGCGGCTGCCCGTTCAACCCGCGCTGCCCGCTCGCTACCGACATCTGCCACACGGACGAGCCGCCGCTGGTCGACACCGACGAGCTCGACCACGTCGCAGCTTGCCATCACTGGGAACAGCTCGCCGAGACCGAGGACCCGACTGCGTTCTTCCGCACCGAGAGCGAGGCCGTGTCGTGAGCGTGACAACAGAGTCCAAGCCGGCCCCGTCGTCGAAGACGCCCGGCGAGCACCTGCTCGAGGTCACCGACCTGGTGAAGAACTTCCCGGTGCGCGGCGGCGGGTTCCTGCGCCGCGTGGTCGGCTACGTACAGGCTGTCAGCGGAGTGTCGCTGCACGTCGACGAGGGCGAGACGCTCGGTGTCGTCGGTGAGTCCGGTTGCGGGAAGTCGACGACCGGCCGGGCGATCCTCCAGCTGCACAAGCCGACGTCGGGCTCGGTGCTCTTCGACGGCAAAGAGCTCACGACGCTGCCGACCAAGCAGATGCAGGCTGTGCGCCGTGAGCTGCAGATCGTGTTCCAGGACCCGTACGCGTCGCTGAACCCGAAGATGCCGGTCAACGACATCGTCGCCGAGCCGCTGAAGGTGCACGGCAAGTACAAGGACGGCGGGAAGGCCCGCGTCGCCGAGCTGTTGGAGCTGGTCGGGCTGAACCCCGAGCACGGCAACCGTTACCCGCACGAGTTCTCCGGCGGTCAGCGCCAGCGCATCGGCATCGCCCGGGCGCTTGCCCTGGCGCCCAAGATGCTGGTGCTCGACGAGCCGGTGTCGGCGCTGGACGTCTCGGTGCAGGCCGGCGTCGTCAACCTGCTCGAAGACCTGCAGGACGAGCTGGGCCTGGCGTACATCTTCATCGCGCACGACCTGTCCGTCGTCCGGCACACCTCCGACCGGGTCGCGGTCATGTATCTCGGCAAGGTGGTCGAGGCCGGAACCCGCGACGAGATCTACGAGAAGCCGGCCCATCCGTACACCCAGGCGCTGCTGTCGGCCGCGCCGGCGGCGAACCCGGTCGAGGAGCGCAAGCGGGAGCGGATCATCCTCACCGGCGACGTGCCGAGCCCGCTGGACCCGCCGAGCGGCTGCCGCTTCCGCACCCGCTGCTGGAAGGCCCAGGAGATCTGCGCCATCGAGGAGCCCGCGCTGATCGACCGCGGCCAGGGCCACCCGTCGGCCTGCCACTTCGCCGAGATCAACACCAAAGTCCTCTGAGTTCTTGTCCATTGATCACGTCCACCACCCTGCCGGGTACTTCACCAGGCACCGGAACCTGGTGAAGTACCCGTTCGCCTAGTGAAGTCGGTGGTCGCGGCACGCGAGCAATCGGCGCGGTGTCAGCGCGGTTTCAGGCGGCGGAGCCTCGCCGTGCCGCACGGGCGAACGCCGCCAAGAACCGGGCGCGGATCTCGCCCGGCCGCGCCAGATCCGCCCAGATGATCCGGACGACCTCGAATCCCAGGCTGCGCAAGCGGTCCTCCCGCTGCTTCTCCCGCCAGACGACGTCACCGGGATCCTCGCCAGGCTTGAGCAGCCGGCCATACTTCTGCCTGCCGTCGAACTCGCCGATCGTTCGCTGCTCCACGAAGTGGAAGTCGGTCTGAGCGACGAATCGTCCGTCCGGCGTCTGGATGACTGCTTGCAGCTCAGGTGCGGGCAGGCCGACGACGTGGATCGCGACCCGAGACCGGGATTCACCGACACTCTGCGACCGGCCGTCGGCGAACTCGACGACCCGGCCCGCGTTGATTGAGCCCGGCCAGTTGCGCATGTCGTCGAGCCTGTTCAGCGTCGCCGCCGGCGCCGCGGGATCCCTACTGAATGCTGCATCGGCGACGATGACAGACGGCTCGAAGTCCGCATCCCGGGCCACGTCGATGACGGTTCGTGGAGCCGCCGTCACGACAACGCCGTCGATGACCTCGACATCCTCGGTGCGGACCTCGCCGGCATGGTGGTGGACACCGCCTTCGATTCGCGGTGAGTGCAGATCTGCCCGGCTGACGTGGACCAGAGACAGATCGAGCCCGTACGTCGGAAGGTCGCGCATCACCGCGGCTGACGCGTGACTGACCACGGCTGGCCGCTCGAGGCTGTGAACCACTGCATGCACCTTCGCCCGATGAAGGTCCTCGGGGGTCATCGCGTCGAAGACCGAGCGCTCGACGTATGCCCCCCGGCGAATCGGCACCCACAGGCGGCGTCGTCGCAGGTACGCGATCTCGTCAACGCTGTAACCCGCCGCCTGCGCCTGCGCTCATGACGACGCCGGCCTGCCGGGCGGCAAGCGTGCCAAGAAGTCCATCCATGGCGGACGGCGTGGCTGCTCTGGCGCTGCACCGGTATCGCCAGATCGCAGCCTGTGGACAACTGTGCAGCAACGTCCGCTGTCAACGGAGCAGACTCCACTAGGCCAACGGGTGCTTCACCAGGTTCTGGTGCCTGGTGAAGCACCGGCCAGGGTGGTGAACGTGATCAACGGACAGGGGGTGGGTGGTGCACCCGTACCATTGAGCGTCCCCCTTCGAGAAACGAGTGACGCCCGCATGCCCATGTGCAGCCGCGACGACGTGCGCAATGTCGCCATCGTCGCCCACGTCGACCACGGCAAGACCACCCTCGTCGACGCCCTGCTCTGGCAGTCCGGCGCATTTCGCGCGCATCAGGCCGTCAACGAGCGGGCCATGGACACCGAGGACCTGGAGCGGGAGAAGGGCATCACGATCCTGGCCAAGAACACCGCGCTGCGGTGGGACGGCACCACGATCAACATCATCGACACCCCTGGGCACGCCGACTTCGGCGGGGAGGTCGAGCGCGGCCTCGCGATGGTCGACGGCGTCGTGCTGCTCGTCGACGCCAGCGAGGGCCCGCTGCCGCAGACCCGCTTCGTGCTGCGCAAGGCGCTCGCGGCCAGGCTGCCCATCGTCCTGGTCGTCAACAAGACCGACCGTCCCGACGCGCGCATCGAGCAGGTGGTCGACGAGACGTACGAGCTGTTCATCGACCTGATGGACGAGCATGTTGACGAGTCCGCCCTGGACTTCCCGATCGTCTACGCGTCCACCCGCGACGGCAAGGCCTCGCTCGAGCGACCGGACGACGGCGCCGTTCCCGACGCGAAGGACCTGCGGGCCCTCGTCGACACGGTCCTTGCCACCGTCCCGGCTCCGGCGTACGACGATGCCGCCCCGTTGCAGGCACAGGTCACGAACCTCGACGCCTCGCCGTTCCTGGGCCGGCTGGCCCTGTGCCGGGTGCACCAGGGCGAGATCCGCAAGGGACAGCAGGTGGCGTGGTGCCGCCGCGACGGCGAGATCAAGCGGGTCAAGATCACCGAGCTGCTGATGACCGAGGCGCTGGAGCGGGTGCCCGCAGACGGCGCCGGCCCGGGCGACATCATCGCGGTCGCCGGCATTCCCGAGATCACCATCGGCGAGACGCTCGCCGATGCCGACGACCCGAGGCCGCTGCCGCTGATCACGGTCGACGAGCCGGCGCTGTCGATGACCATCGGCGCCAACACGTCGCCGCTGACCGGCCGCTCCGGCGGCCGGAAGGTGACCGCGCGACTGGTCAAGGACCGGCTGGACCAGGAGCTGGTCGGCAACGTCTCGCTGCGCGTGTTCCCCACTCAGCGCCCCGACGCCTGGGAGGTGCAGGGACGCGGTGAGCTGGCGCTGGCCATCCTGGTCGAGACCATGCGCCGGGAGGGCTTCGAGCTGACCGTCGGCAAGCCGCAGGTCGTCACCCGGCAGGTCGACGGCGCGACGCACGAGCCGGTCGAACGGTTGACGATCGACGCGCCGGAGGAGTACCTCGGCACGATCACGCAGCTGATGGCCGCACGCAAGGGCCGGATGGAGCACATGGTCAACCACGGCACCGGCTGGATCCGGATGGAGTTCGTGGTGCCGGCCCGGGGGCTGATCGGCCTCCGCACCGACTTCCTCACCGAGACGCGGGGCACGGGCATCGCCCACCATGTCTTCGAGCGTTACGAGCCCTGGTTCGGCGAGCTGCGGACCCGGCCGACGGGCTCACTGGTCGCCGACCGGTCCGGTGCGGCCACGTCGTACGCGATGTTCAATCTGCAGGAGCGCGGCTCGCTGTTCGTCGAACCGGGCACCGAGGTGTACGAGGGGATGATCGTCGGCGAGAACTCGCGGACGGACGACATGGACGTCAACATCACCAAGGAGAAGAGGCTGACGAACGTGCGGTCGTCGACGGCCGAGGAGCTCGAGCGGCTGATCCCACCGCGGCGGCTCTCGTTGGAGCAGGCGCTGGAGTTCTGCCGTGACGACGAGTGCGTCGAGGTGACGCCCAACGCGGTCCGGTTGCGGAAGCTGGTGCTCGACGCCACGGAGCGGGGGAGGACGGCCGCCCGGCGCCGTCACGGCCTGGCCGACCGAACGTGATCCAAGGCCGTTGCCTGCGGCCGAGGGCGTAAGTCCTCTGGCCGAGGGCGGTCGTCAACTTTCAGAGCCTTACCGACGAGTCCTGCACCCACGACGCGAGCCAACTCCGCGGATGGCCGCACTCTCGATGCTCCATTCGCGGCGTTGGCCCGCGTCGCTCCGCTTTGCTCGCTCGGCGGCTGGCGGCTCGCCGATCTCCGCCGCCGCCGCGGTATCACCCAGGCCTGCGTGGCCGCGCGGATGGGTGTGAGCAAGAGCAAGGGGTCAGCCAGATCGAGAAAGGCAGCGTGTCCACCCGAGAAATACGGGACTCCTCGGGTTTCTGTGGGTCCGAGGAGGGGGTTTGAGGGCCGGAAGCCCAGTCGTTGAGGGTGATCTGTCCGTCTGAGCGGTGACGTCAGGACGCGCATGTGCGTTCGTCTAGGT
>JBOGDS010000063.1:0-23072 GCA_050743075.1 Jiangellaceae bacterium
CCATCCTGGTGGGGCTCGTTCTCCTCGTGGACTACCTTGAGCATGGGCGTACCCTCCCGAACCGGCGCTCCAACGCCGACCCTGATCAGAACTTGCAATGGGCTTCGATCTTGCTCGGGAGGTGCGCCCCCTTCACGTCACCCCGCCGAGAGCCATCCACAGGTTCTGATCATTGCTCACACTGCCGGCGCACCTAGCGAAGGCGACGAGGCCCGGCGCGCGCCGTCGGATGTGTCGTCGCCAGCAACAGGGCGACGACCAGCACCGCGGCGCCCGCGTTCAGCAGGCCGAACCCCAGCGTTCCGACGACGACGCCGGCCAGCCCGCCTCCCCCGGCTGCTGCCAGACCCATCAGCAGGTCGGACGAGCCCTGGGCGGCAGGGCGGTCCTCGACCGGCACCGACTCCGTCAGCAGCGTCGACCCGGCGACCAGGCAGGCCGACCAGCCGAGGCCCAGCAGGAACAACCCGAGCGTCAGCCCGACCGAGTGCCCCTCCGCCGACGTGCCGGACAACGCCACCGACCCGAGCAGTGCCACGCCTCCTCCGGCCACCACCGGGATCCGGCCGATCGAGTCCGAGAGCCAGCCCATCACCGGCGAGAAGGCGAACATCCCCGCGATGTGGACACTGATCACGAACCCGATGACCCTCAGGCTGGCGTGCCCGTGGTCCATGTGGATCGGCGTCATCACCATCACCGAGACCATGACCGTGTGCGCGACGACGACGGCGACCAAGCCCAGCAGGGCACGCGGCGATCTGCTGACAGCACCGAGCCCGCTGCGCAGCACACCCCGTCGCCGACCCGGGCCCTCGTCGGCCTGCGCATGAAGGGACCGAGCGAGCAGGAGCGGGTCGGGGCGCAACCCCACCTGCACGACCAGTGCCCCGACGAGCAGCATCGCCGCGCTCAGCAGGAACGGGCCGGCCAGCCGCTCGATGCCGACCTGCTCGCCGAACCAGCCCGCCGGATCGACCAGGTTGGGGCCGATCACGCCGCCGACCGTCGTCGCCCACACCACGACCGACAGCGCCCGGCCGCGCCGGTCCGCGGGCGCGAGGTCCGTCGCCGCGTAACGTGCCTGCAGGCCCGCCGTCGTGCCTCCCCCGAACAGTGCGGTACCGACGAGCAGGAGCGGGAACGACTGGATCTGCGCCGCAACCACCGCGAGCACGCACCCGACAGCCGCCAGGCCATAGCCGAGGGCCAGGCCCGATCGACGGCCGGCCGCCACAGCCAGCCGGGCGGCCGGTAGGGCAAGTAGCGCCGCCCCGAGCACCTGCGAGCTCTGCACGAACCCGGCCAGGTCTTCACGACCCATGACGTCGGCGGCCATCAGCGCACCGACCGACCCACCGCTGGCGACGCCCAGGCCGCCGGCTATCTGGCTGGTCACGAGCGTTCGCGCGGTCCGTCGCCGGACAACCTCGACAACCGCCGCCTCGGCGGGCAGGTCGGTTTGACGGGTCGGAAGCCCGCTCACGTCAGCAACAGCCGCTCGATCCGCCGCGCCGCGATCACCGTCCCGATTCCACCCATCAGCAGCAGGTACCCGATGTGAACCAACAGCCCGGGGCCGATGTCACTCAGCATGAGCCCGCGGACGAGCGCGACGCCGTGGTAGAGGGGCGTCGCCTGGACCACCCACTGCAGCGCGTCCGGGTACGTCGAGATCGGGTAGAACGTGGCCGAGAACAGGAACATCGGCAGGATCGCGAGTTGGACGTAGTCGAAGTCCTGCCAGTTGCGCATGAATGTCGTACAAGCCATGCCCACGGCCGCGAACGCGAACCCGATGAGGCTCGCCGCTGGTATCGCCAGCAGCGCCCACCACGACGTGACCAACCCCGCGACCGCGGCCACGATGAAGAAGGCGGTCGAGTACAGCAGCCCGCGGATGAGCGCCCAGGAGATCTCACCGACGGCGACGTCGCGCGGCCCCAGTGGCGTCGACAGGACGGAGTCGTAGAGCTTGGAGTACTTGAGCTTGAAGAAGACATTCATCGTCGAGTCGTAGACGGCGCCGTTCATGGCCGACGACGCCAGCAGGGCCGGCGCGACGAACACGGCGTACTCGACCACCTGGCCGGTGCCCGTGGAGACCTCACCGATGAGGCGACCGAGACCGACGCCCATGGCGAACAGGTAGAAGACGGGTTCGAAGAACCCGCTGACGAGCGTTACCCACCCGTGCCGGAAGCCGCGGATGTTGCGCTCGACCAGCGTGCGCGCCAGGCCCGCCCCGGCCGGCAGCGGCAGTGCCCGGGCGACCGTGCTCACGACCCGCCGCGGGGCGACGTCGGTGACACTCACAGGACCAACCTCCGCCGGAACGTGCGTTGCGCGATCCAGAAACCGGCTGCGACCCACAACAGGAGATACCCGACGTGGACGGCGGCGCCGTCCCACGTGGCCGTACCCAGCGACAGCGACCGGCACAGGTCGACGGCGTGCCACACCGGCGTCGCCCAGGCCACCCCCTGCAGGAAGCCCGGGAGCTGGTCGATCGGGAAGAATGTCCCCGAGAACAGGAACATCGGCATGACGCCGAACCGGAACAGCGCGTTGAAGCCGCCACTGGCGTCGTTCTCCTGCAGCGCCGAGAATGCGAACACCGGAGCGGCGTGCGCCATCCCGCACAGGACCGCGACGGGTAGCGCCAGGACCGCCCACCAGGACTCGATCGCGCCCAGCAGGGACGCCACCAGCAGGAACGCCGCGCTAGTGATGGTGACACGCATGAGTACGAACGCCAGGTGGCCCAGCAGCACATCGGTAATGCCCAGCGGCGCGGCCAGCATGGCGTGGTACTGCCGCTGCCACTTGATGGCCGCCATGACGGGGTACGTCGACTCGAACACACCGGTCTGCATCGCCTGCGCCGCGAGCAGCCCGGGCGCGATGAACGACACGTAGGCGACGCCGTCGATGCCGCCGTCGCCGTTGACCAGCGTGCCGAGGCCGAACCCCATCGCGGCCAGGAACAGCAGCGGCGAGAGGAAGCCGCTGAACAGCGAGCCGCGCCACACCCGCTTGTAGGAGGTGAGCCAGTACGCGAGCGCCCGGTCCCACATCCGCCCCTCGGCCGGCTGGGCCGGCGGCGCAGGTGCAGGAGCGTACGTCGACGTCGCCATCAGTCGACCAGCGTCCGGCCGGTGAGGTGCAGGAACACGTCCTCCAGCGTCGACCGGCGCACCAGCACCGACAGCGGATGCAACTGCCGCTCGTGCACCGTGTCGGCTGTGGCGTCGCCGTCGTCGGTGTAGAGCAGCAGGCGGTCGGGAAGGACCTCGATCCGGTCGGCCAGGTCCGCCACCTTGCTCGCGTATACCGCGTGGTCGTCGGCCGCGAACCGCAACTCGAGCACCTCGCGGGTGGCGTGCGTCTCGATCAGCTCGCGCGGCGAGCCCTCGGCGACGATGCGGCCGTTGTCCATGACGACGAGCCGGTCGCACAGCTGCTCGGCCTCGTCCATGTAATGGGTGGTGAGGACGAGCGTGACCCCTTGCCTCTTCAGCCGGAACAGCCGGTCCCACAGCGCGTGCCGGGCCTGCGGGTCGAGGCCGGTGGTGGGCTCGTCGAGCAACAGGATCTCGGGCTCGTTGACAAGTGCCCTCGCGATGGTCAGCCGCCGTTTCATGCCTCCGGAGAGGGGCTCGACCAGGCTGTCGGCGCGTTCAGCGAGCTGGGCGAACGCCAGCAGCTCGTCGGCTCGTTCGCCCACGGTCGCGTGGGACAGGCCGAAGTACCGGCCGTAGACCAGGATGTTCTCCCGGACGGTGAGCTCTTCGTCGAGCGTGTCGCGCTGCGGTACGACGCCGAGCCGGCCGCGGATCACCGGGCCGTCGGCCTTCGGGTCCAGCCCGAGAACCGTCAACTCGCCGTCGCTGAGCGGCGAGACGCAGCCGATCATCCGCATCGCAGAGGTCTTGCCGGCACCGTTGGGCCCCAGGAATCCGAACGCCTCGCCCTTGGCGACGTCGATATCGATGCCGTCGACGGCGGTGAACGCGCCGAAGCGCTTGGTCAGGTTTCTCGCCCTGATCAAGATCTCCGACGGCTGGCTCGGGGGTTGGGTCGTCACGTGGGTCGACGCTACCGGGCGGGTCCGACAGGACACATCCGGGTTTCGCTGTGAGCGTTCGACCCTCCCGGTGATCATGTCGAGTACACACACCTATTGCTGTGTGTACTCGACATGATCACGGGGAGGGTCGAGGTGGTCAGCGCTCGCTGGCCGGGAGGCGGAGGGAGTCGCAGACGGCGCGCCAGACCAGCTTGGGGTCCTCCCCCGCGGCCAGGGCCTCGTGCACGGTCCGGCTGCCGAGGCCGGCGAGCACCTGGTCGCGCGCCCACGAGTCGGCGTACGTGGACCCGAGGTGCTGCTCCATCCGTCGCCAGAACTCAGTCAGCCGCATGGTGGGGAGCGTAATCGTGCCCGCGGCAAGGGGAGTCCGCTCCAGCATCAGCCCGCCGACGACCGGGCCGAGCGCGGCGCCGCCGAACTGGCACGTCGCCCACAGCGAGAGATGGCCATGCCCGCTGCCGGTCGTCGCGGAACCTGTTGCTGATCAGAGTCAGGTGGACGCGGAGAGCGTCGCTCCGGCGACGCCCAGCAGCGCACGGGAGACGATCGCATCTCCGCGCTCGCGGGGTACGCCGCTGGGGACGGAGGCGACCGTGAACGCGACGGCACTGCTGAGCAGCAGCCTCCGGCGGCCGATGCGGTCGCCCAGGGGTGCCCATCGTGGTCAGGAACCCGGCCAGCATGGCGCCGGAGCCGTCGGTGATCCACAGCTGCTGGGCGCTGGTCGCCTGCAGGTCGGAGCTCAGGTGCGGTGTGCTCGTCCGGCACGGCTCACCCAAGGTCGGAGCGGGCGTGGTCCACACTCTGAAGGGCCCGATGCGTCATTGCCGGCGCGCCCGGTCGGGTGTAGAGGGCCTGACGCGGTCTGGCTCCGCGAACAGCGCAGCCACCCACGTCTCCATTCGCGGAGTTGGACTGCCTCATGCCTGCCGAGCCCGCGGTCCAGTGACAGCTGACGCCGCCGACCTGGTCGAGCAGGCGAGTGGAGGACTTGGCCGGCAGCGCACATGCCCACAGAGCCTTCGGGCAAGGACGTCGGGAGGCACGTCCTTGACAGCATCCGGTGTTGGGTCGACGGTGTCTGTGACTTCCAGGACGCTCGCAGGAGGCTCACCATGACCCGGCTGTCTCGGCGTTTCTTCATCGCCTTCACGCTGCTCGCCCTGCTGCTCGGAGGCGTCGGCGTCTCCGCACCGCCCGGCCAGGCCGCCGATCCGCCGTCGACGAAGATCGGCCGGATCGACCTCGACACGACGACGATTCCCGAGCTCCAGGAGCTGATGGACGACGGCCGTCTCTCCTCGGCCCGGCTCGTCCGCTTCTACCTGCGGCGCATCGAGCAGCTCGACCGCAAGGTCAACGCGATCATCGCGCTGAGCCCCACCGCGCAGTCCGACGCGCGAGCCGCCGACCGGGCCCGCGATATTGGCGCCGAGCTCCCGCTCCTCGGGATCCCGGTCATCGTCAAGGACAACATCAACACCACCGGCATGCCGACGACGGCGGGCTCGCTCGCCCTCGAGGACAGCACACCGCCCGACGCGTTCATCGTGGAGCAGCTCGAGGCCGCCGGCGCGGTCATCCTCGGCAAGGCGAACCTGTCCGAGTGGGCCAACTTCCGGTCGCTGCAGTCGTCGAGCGGCTGGAGCGCCGTCGGTGGCCAGACGAACAATCCCTACGTGCTCGACCGAAACCCGTGCGGCTCGAGCTCCGGCTCGGGCGCCGTGCCGGCCGCCAATCTCGCGACCGTGGCCATCGGGACAGAGACCGACGGCTCGGTGGTCTGCCCCGCCAGCGCGAACGGCATTGTCGGGATCAAGCCGAGCCTCGGCCTGGCGAGCCGCTCGGGCATCGTCCCGCTGTCGGCCCAGCAGGACACCTCCGGTCCGATGACCCGCAACGTCACCGACGCCGCGGTGGTCCTCGGCGCCCTCACCGGTGTCGACCCGAGCGATCCCATCACCGAGACGAGCCCAGGCAATGTCTTCGAGGATTACACCCAGTTCCTCGACGCGGCTGCGCTCGACGGTGCGCGGATCGGGGTCTGGCGCCAGGGCACCTTCGGAGCGAGCCCCGAGGCCGACGCCATCATGGAGCAGGCGATCGACACGCTGGAGGCGGCCGGGGCGACCATCGTCGACCCTGTCGAGGTGGCCATCGAGGCGGCATTCGAGCCCGAGTTCACCGCGCTGCTCTACGAGTTCAAGCACGACATAGCGGTCTACCTCGAGACGCTGCCGCCCGATCAGCCGAAGACCCTCCAGGACCTGATCGACTTCAACAACGCCAACGCCGACCGCGAGATGCCGTTCTTCGGCCAGGAGATCTTCGACCTCGCCCAAGCGACCGGAGACCTGACCGATCCGGTCTACCTCGCCGCCCGCGAGACCGCCACCTCGGTCGCGCAAGCTGCGATCGACGACGCCCTCGACGCCGACGACCTCGACGCGATTGTCGCGCCGACCGGCTCACCGGCCTGGACGACCGACCTGATCAACGGCGACCATTTCCTCACCGGCTCGTCGACACCGGCGGCCGTGTCGGGTTACGCGAACATCACCGTCCCGGCCGGCTTCACCTTCGATCTGCCAGTAGGGATGTCGTTCATCGGTGGCAAGTGGGACGAGCCGACGCTCATCGGCCTGGCCTACGCCTTCGAGCAGGCCGCCGACGTCCATCAGCCGCCGCGGTTCCTGCCGACGACTCCTCGGGTCGGCAAGTCCGGGAAGGTCAAGACCGATGCCGAGATGCCGGGCAAGGAGGCCGCGGAGTTCTTGGTCCCGTTGACCCGGTGACGGTCGCGACGAACCCGGCGGGCGGTCAGGTGAACGCGTCGGTGACGAGAGGCTGACCCGGTGGACGACGTCCATCTCGATCGGGTTGAACCGGTTCCTGGTCACGGCGACCGACACGCCGCTGGCGCTGTTCGCGAAGGCCGCGCCGACGTTCCGGATGCCCCCGCCGTCCGAACGGGACGACCGGCTGCGGGTCGTGTTGCAGGTGCTGTACCTGATCTTCAACGAGGGGTACACCGCCAGCTCCGGCCCCGACCTCCAGCGCGGCGAACTGACCCGCGAGGCGATCCGGCTGGCCCGCGCCGTCCACCGGCTGCTGCCCGAGGACGGCGAGGTGGCGGGCCTGCTCGCGCTCATGCTGCTCACCGACGCCCGGAGGCCCGCCCGGACCGGTCCCGACGGCGCGCTGATCCCCCTCGCCGAGCAGGACCGGAGTCACTGGAACGCCGCGGCGATCCACGAGGGCGGGATACTCATCGCGCGGACGCTCGCCGCCGGCCCGGTCGGGCCGTATCAGGTCCAAGCCGCCATCGCCGCGGTCCACACAGAGGCGCCGTGTGCGGAGGACACCGACTGGCCGCAGATCCTCGCCCTGTACGAGCTGCTGACGCGGCTGATGCCAAACCCGATGGTGACGCTCAACCACGCGGTGGCGATCGCCATGGCCCAGGGCCCGCAGGCCGGCCTGGACCTGCTGGACGCGCTGGACGCCGACGACCGGCTGGCCGGTCACCACCGCCTGGACGCCGTCCGGGCGCATCTGCTGGAGATGGCCGGCTCGGATGGCGCTGCGCAGGCCGCGCGGACCCACCCAAAGGTCTGCTCAGCGGTTGAACGTCAGCCTTCGCCCCGACGGTCGTAGACCGTCTCGACGACCTGATAGGCGGCCCGGCCTGGCATGACATTGTGCATGGTGACTCTTCCGCCGTCGCCGCCGCCGGAGTCGATGTGGATCTGCCACCCCCAGTCGGGTCCGGGCGGGGCGGCATACGACCCGGTCAGTCGGATCACACTGTCATCGCCGATGTTCCCGGCGAGCGTCATCCATGTTGGTGCCGAATGCCAAGAGTCGACCCACACCGCCGTCACTCCGTCCGGGTCGGACGAGCTGGCGAGCAGCAACAAGCCGTTCTGCGGCGTGTCCCCGTCCGCCCAGACATAGGCGATCGTGACGAAATCCTGGGCGGTGATGCTGACCGTCGCGCCCGCGGCCGACTCCTGATACTCGTCCGTGGGCAGCATGCGCAATCTGTTGACGCCCTGCCAACTGCCCAGGAACGGGGCCACCTGCTCGACGAGCTTCATCGCCGCAGCCTACTGGCCGACGGCTGCACCACCTTCTGAGACAGACCCTGAGAGCAGATCGGCGACGGCGAGCACGGTGCGCCAGTTTCTCGTCGTGGCGACGGGTGCGAGGCGGCGCTTGTCGAGCGCCCTCGCCAGCGCGCTGCGACCCATCCCGTTCGGGAGGTAGAGGTAGAGCTCGCGCCCGCTCACGGTCAGCTCTTCCGGCGCGAACGCCCCATCGTCGAGGTCGAGTGTGCCGATCGGCTCGCGATGGAAGGCCACATGCAGCTTCGTCGGGTCGTCGGTCCGGCCGACGTACGGGTTGGCGGCGACGACGGAGCCGATCTCGCCGGAGGAGCGCGCGACGACCGTCGGGCTGATCGGCGTGAGCTCCGCGATGGCCGCCTCGAGCGCCGTCGCCACGTCGTCGGGCGTCGCGTCGGTGTCGACCACCAGGTTGCCGCTCTGCACGTAAGTCCTCGGGTTCTCGTAGCCGCACGACGCCGCGATCGAGCGTAGGTCGGCCATCGGGAGCCGCGTGGACGTGCCGACGTTGATCCCACGGATCCATGCCACGACGCTCATCCGCCTGATTACAGCACAGCGGTCCGACCCCGGAACTGGTCGTCTAGACGGCGAAGAGCTCGGTCGCGAATTCCTCGAGCGTGGCGATGTCGGGGTCCGTGGCGACCAGGGCAAGCGCCCCACGTTCGGCGCCATGACGCTCGTTCCATGAAGCGGAGTAGCAGAACAGCTTCACCACGATGTCGCCGTAAACGTTGGCGGCGTGCTCACCGGCGCAGCGTTGCCGCCGCCGACGCCGTCACGCAATGCGTTCAGCGGCGGTTGACAGTGCGGTGGACGGCCGTGATGGCGACGAAGAGCACCACTGAGATGCTGACTGCGATGAGGACGACCGCCCCTTCGGGAACGGTGCCGACGGGCATGATCATCTGTCGAAGGTAGTTCACACCCAACATGACGACCACGTACCACCACCACGGCGCCCACCTCTTCGTCGCCGGGTCCTGCCGGATCTGCTGTTGCTCGGTCATGCTGCTTCCTCCTTCGGGTGATGTCGTCCCGGGTGGGAGGGCGTGCGGGCCACGGCGATGCTCGTCGCCACCGGGCCGGCGACGAACCAGGTCCCGAGCACGAGCGTCAGCACGCCGACGTATCCCAGCAGCGGCTGGGCTCGCTCGACGTCGCCGACGAGCGCGCTGAGGACGAGCAGGAGCCCGCCGGAGACGGCCCAGAACAGGGCGGCCCTGCGGAACTCGCGCCACTCGTGCCGGACCCGCTCCGGCCCGGTGCGCTGCGGCTTGGCCGCCGGCGCCCCGCCGGCGAATCGCTGCGCTAAGCGCCGGTCGGCCCATCGCACCACGCTGTGGCCGAACGCCACCGTGAATCCGATGTAGGCCGCCGCCAGCGCGTGCGCCTGAGTGGGCGCCGCGCCGCGGTGCAGGTCCACAGCGGTCAACGTCAGCAGGGCCACGTCCGCGACCGGCGAGCCGAGGAGCAGCACCAGCCCCAGGATCGGCCTGCGCGCCACATACCGGGCCGCCAAGCCCGCGGCGAGGAACACCCAGAAGGCCACCTCGCTGACCAGGATCGCTGCCACGATCACGACACTCACTCCTTCTAGTACGACTGTGCTAGTCACCGTAACACAGGTGTGCTAGAACTTGTTCCATGCCGGTCCAGGTCGACCACGACGCACGCCGCGCCCAACTGGCCCAGGCCGTTTGGCGGATCGTCGTTCGTGACGGCGTCCGCGGCGCGTCGGTGCGCGGCGTCGCCCGGGAGGCCGGCCTGTCGATGGGCTCGGTCCGGCACTTCTTCGGCACGCAGGAGGAACTACTGCTCTTCGCCGTGCAGGAGGTCGTCAGCCAGGCCAGCCGGCGGATCGAGGCCGGCGCGCAGGCTCGGACGTCAGCCGTTGATCAGGGCCGCCCGCTCGACGCTGCCGTGGCGCTGCTCGAGGAGGTACTCCCCCTCGACGAGGAGCGGCAGGTCGAGGCCATGGTGTGGGCCGCGTTCACGGCGCCCCCGGTCACGGACCCGAGCATGGCGGCGATCCGGCGGCAGGTCGACGACGACATCAGGCAGCTGTGCCGCGACACGCTCACCGGCCTGGCGGAGCTCGGCCTACTTCATCCGGCCCGTGACGTCGCGGTCGAGGTCGAGCGGGTCCATGCCCTACTCGACGGGCTCACCATGCACATGCTGCTCGACCCGGCCCAGACGCCCGCGGACCGCGTCAGGCCGGTGCTCCTCACCCACGTCGGCGACCTCGGCACGCCGCCGAACCGCTACCTATGGCCGAGTCGGAACATCGAGGCGCCAGGCGGCGTCCCGCCCGTCACAGGGTTGCGGGCATCCCGAATGCCGGGAACAGGCCGTGGCCGAACGTCGTGATCTCGGCGATCGTGCCGTCCTCGATGCGCAGCACGTCGAGCTTGTACGCCCGGAACACGCTGTCCCCCGGCCGGCGCAGGTAGCTGGCCGCCGCCGGCATCCGGTTGGCGCTGGTCGGGACGAGGCTCCAGTCGCCCTCGCGTTCCTCCCCGAGTGCGCGTTCGATCAGCGGCGCGAGCCCGTCGAGGCCCTCGAAAACGTACGGAGCCGGCGGCATCGTGATGCGGATGTCCTGGGAGGCCGCCGCGACGGCCGATGCGGCGTCGCAGCGCTCGTGCGCATCGATGAACCGGGCGAGCACGTCTCGCTCCTCGTTGGACAGCTCCCGGCCAGACCACTCCGCCCGCCGCGCCGGCAGGTGCTCCTGCATCGTGGCACGGGCCCGCTGCAGCGCGCTATTGGCCGCCGCGACGCTGGTCTCGAGCAGCGAGGCGGTCTCGGCGGCCGGCCAGCCGAGCACGTCGCGGGCGACGAACGCGGCACGCTGCCGCGGCGGCAGGAGCTGCATGGCGGCGACGAAGACGAGCTCTATCGTCTCCCGCTCGACGACGACGGCGTCCGGCTCCACGTCGCTCGGCGCCACCTCGTCCAGGAGGCGGTCCGGGTACGGCTGGAGCCACGGCACCTCGGCGAACGACTGGAGCTTCGTCAGCTGTCGCGAGCGCTGCCGCAGCGCGTCGAGGCAGACGTTGTGCGCGATCCGGTAGAGCCAGGCCCGGAACAGTGCGCTGCCGTCGAAGCGCTCGCGGCCCCGCCATGCGCGCAGAAACGTCTCCTGTACCGCGTCCTCGGCCTCGTCGAACGACGCGAGCATCCGGTAGCAGTGGACGTGCAGCTCGCGGCGGTGACGCTCGGAGAGCGTCGCGAAGGCGCCCTCGTCACCGGCGGCCGCCGCGGCAGCCGGGTCGATGCGATCAGCGATCATGCCTCTGACTTCTCCCTGCGAACCTCCTGCACGACCCAGCTGTTGCCGTCGGGGTCGCTGAACGCGAGGTAGGAGCCGTAGTCGGCGCGGTCCGGGTGAGGGCCTGGCGTGCGGCCGGCGGCGCCGAAATGGAACACGTCGCCGATGTCGACGCCGCGCTCGGCCAGCTCAGCGCGCGCCTTGTCGATGTCGGTGACGATCAGGTGCAGGCCCTCGGTCGTTCCCGGCCGTGCCTTCGTGATGCCGACCCCGATCGAGATCGAGCACGCCGAGCCCGGCGGAGTCATCTGCACGACGCGGAACTCGTCGCCGGCTTGGTGGTCGACGTCCAGGGTGAACCCGCACTGCTCGGTGTAGAAGGCCTTGGCCCGGTCCACGTCCGACACCGGAACCAGCACGAGCTCGAGCTTGTAGTCCATGGTGCAAGCCTCCTCGGCTTCATAGGGGTGGTCGTCGTTCTCACCCGTACAACGAGGGACCCTACGGAAACTCATCGGTCGCGCGATGAGTCCTCGGCACGGGAGTTGCTCGCACGTCGGCATCCTGCTACGGCTCATGTGTCAGAAAATTCTGACACATGAAAGGAACTTCATGACGACGGCCCGGCCGACCGGCGACGACCTGGTCGAGATGCTGGCGGCCCTGGCCAACCCGGTCCGGCTGCGCATCGTCGCCAGGCTTGCCGGCGGCCGCGACTACGTCAGCCAGCTAGCCCGCGAGCTCGGGGTGAGCCGTCCCCTCCTGCACATGCACCTCCAACGGCTCGAAGTCGCGGGCCTCGTCGTCGGCAGCCTCGAGCTGTCCGAGGACGGCAGGGCCATGAAGTTCTACGAGGTCGCGGACTTCGACCTGCACCTGACCGCGGCGGCGCTGGCCGAGGCGGCACGGACCCTGACCACACCGGACCCGGATCGGGGTCCCGCACGCAAGGAGCAGCCCTGATGGACAACGTCACCTGGCCGGAGGCCATCGTCATCCTCGGCATCATCGTCCTGATCATCTTTCTGATCGGCGGCGGGATGGCCGGCTACCTGGAACTGCGCAAGTTGAAGGTCACGGCCCACCAGGAGGACGACCTGCGCCAGCTCGTGCGCCGCTACGAGCAGCTCGCCGAGAACTCCCACGACGCGCAGCAGCGGGTCGCCGCCGACGTGTCCGAGCTGCGGTCGCGCACGTCGTCGATCGAGCAAATCCTCCGCACGGTCGAGTGAGGTGCCGACAATGAAGGCGATGGTCCGCGACAGGAACGGCTCCCCCGACATTCTGCGGCTCGAGGACGTGAACATGCCCGTGATCGGGCCCGACGACGTGCTCGTCCGCGTGCATGCAGCCGGCGTCGACCAGGGTGTCTGGCACATCGTCACAGGCCTGCCGTACCGCGTCCGGGTCGCCGGCTATGGGGTGCGGCGGCCCAAGTCCCGTGTCGCCGGCATGGACATCGCGGGCACGGTGGAGGCCGTCGGTGCGAACGTGACCCGGTTCAAGCCCGGCGACGAGGTGTTCGGCACCAGCGACGGCTCGCTCGCCGAGTACGCGCGCGCCAGCCAGGACGCCGTCGTGCGCAAGCCGGCCCGCCTGACGTTCGAGCAGGCCGCCGCCGTCCCTGTCTCGGCCTGCGCGGCCCTGCAGGGCCTACGCGACCGGGGCGAGATCACCGAGGGGCAGCGGGTCCTGGTCATCGGCGCGGGCGGCGGCGTCGGGACGTTCGCGGTCCAGCTGGCCAAGGTGTTCGGCGCGCACGTCACCGGCGTGTGCAGCACGGCGAAGGTCGACCTGGTCCGGTCCCTGGGCGCCGACGACGTCGTCGACTACACCCGCGAGGATTTCGCGGCCCGGTCGCGCCGGTACGACCTCATCCTCGACACCGCGGGCAACCGTCCCTTGTCGCGGCTCCGACGGGCTCTCACCCCCGAGGGCACGCTCGTCATCATCGGCGCCGAAGTGGGTGGACGGTGGCTGGGCGGCGTGGACCGCCAGCTCCGAGCGGCGCTGCTCTCGCCGTTCGTCGGTCAGCGCCTGCGGATCCTGCTGTCGAAGGAGGGCCCGGCCGACCTCGAGCTCCTCGGGGAGATGATCAAGGCCGGCACCGTCACGCCGGTCGTCGACCGGACGTTCCCGCTGAGCGAGGTCCCCGAGGCCATCAGGTACCTCCGCGACGGCAAGGCCCGCGGCAAGGTCGTCATCACGGTATGAGGCGGCACCCATCCGGCAATTCGACGATCACTAGAGCGTCGTCGGCTCTCGCAGGCTTGGGCTGCCTCGACGGCAAGCCCTTCACGGCTTGGTCGAAGTCGCTTCGCTGTTGCGTCGTTCGCCGCGATCCTCCGCGCCTGGAACTTGTCGTACTCGCCGTGCGCGGTCTCGAGGGCAAGGGCGTGTGAGACCTTGCCCGCGTCGCGAAGCGTCTGCCGACCGCGGGAGCGGTCCGGATCCGCGTCGTCGACCACAGCTACGGGCTGACCGGCCTACCCGGGCTCACGCCGCGGCCACCGACCGTCGGCGTTTCGATGGCCCAACTCCGACTCGGTCATGGTCGGCCGCACCTACACGCTCTGACGGCGAGCCGGCTGGGGTTGGCAGGCCGCCGGCGCGTGCGGCGAGCCTGGTCACCCGTCCGCCGACTGGGCCGACGCAGCAGGCGGCCCTGGACTTCTGGACAACCAGCATGGGTTTCTACGTGGGCCGCGATGACACGTACGGCGACGAGCGGTGGATCGAGGTGAAACCTCCCCAGCAAGAGCTGCTCTTGGTGCTGAGCCCGCGGAGGCCCGACGAGCCGCTCCGCACGGTCGACGACCGCCTGCCGCATTCCGACCTGTTCTTCGACTGCGCCGACATCCAGGCCACCCACGCGGACCTGGCCGCCCGCGGGGTCAGGTTCCCGGTGCCGCCGGCGCGTCAGCACTTCGGCTGGTGGGCGCTCTTCGAAGACGACGAAGGTACGAGGTTCGCGTTGGGTCAGTGGACGGCGCGACTGCGGCCACCTCCTGAAACGAGCCGGGAGTGACTCCCGAGCAAGGTCGGAAGATGGAGTGTGATCAACATGCAGATCGACAAGGTGCTCGCAGGCGTTGCCGTCGCGGACTGGGCGCGGGCGCGGGACTGGTACGAGGTCCTGATGAGCCGTCCGGCCGACGCTGTTCCGATGGAGGGGCTGGCGGAGTGGCACACGGCGGGCGGCGTGCTTCAGGTCGTCGCCGACCGAGAGCGTGCAGGCGGGTCGCTGGTGACGCTGTGGGTGCCGGACATTCGAGCGGCGCTGTCAGAGGTGGCGTCGCGCGCTGGGCTTCATGTCGAGCCGGACGACACCACATCGGACAAGGTGATCTTCGCCACGCTCACTGACCTTGACCGGAACGCGATCACGCTCGTCCAGGTCCGCGATGGCGCGGAACTTCGAGGACCCGCACGAAACCAACAGGAGGCTGACGACGATGCGTGACCTGATCGTCACCCAGAACATCACGGTGGACGGCGTCATCGACGGCAGTGGTGGCTGGTTCTTCCCCGCCGAGGGCGAGGAGCAGTCCGACCAAGACGAGATGTTGGAGATTCTCACCCGTCAGCGTCAGGCAGCCGATGCCTTCCTCGTGGGCCGCGTGACGTTCGAAGAGATGCGCGGTTACTGGCCCACGCTCACCGACGACACGACAGGCATCACCGCCTACCTCGACGACCTCCAGAAATACGTTGTCTCCAGCACCCTCGAAGATCCGAAATGGGCGAACACCACGGTGCTGCGAGGCACCCTGGAGGAGGACATTCGCCGCCTGAAGGCGAATCCCGGCAACGACATCGTGACGACCGGTAGCATCACGCTGGTTCACGCGCTGATCCCCGCCGGCCTGGTTGACGAGTACCGGCTCTTCGTCTATCCGACGGTCCTGGGTCGGGGTCGCAGGCTGTTCACCAATGCTCACATTCCCCAGCTACGTCTCGAAGAGGTGAGATCGGTCGGCAGAGACGTCAGCCTGCTGCGCTACCGGACGGCGTGACGCGAGCGCCACATGCGCAGCCTCGTGCTCCCTGCCCTTCCAGCGCTACACGCTGCAGGAGATCGGTGTCGCCCGCTGCGACGCTCTCAAGCAGTCGGCGACGATCCATCGGTGACTCGCTCGAAGGTGAGGTCGAAGTCCTTCCGCCAGGTGCGGCCCTCGTCCTCGGAGGCCTCCCAGCGGCCGGTGATCCGATCCGGCTCGACGTCGGCGATGAAGCGCTGGTGGAAGTCGGGATCCTCGCGGCTGAGCGTCCAGTGCTCGCCGTCGAAGGTCATCGCGAAGACGCGGCAGACGCCGCGGTCGTCGTAGTACAGCGCCGCGTACGCGTCGTTCGCGTCGCTGCGTCCGATGACGATGTCCATCGCGCCGTCCAGGTCCGAGCGCACCACGATGAACGCGTCGCCGAGCCACTCGACGGCCGCCGAGCCGGAGACCTCGGTCCCCGCCGGTTCGAGGAACCACGCATCCGACAGCGTCAGCGTCCAGCGGCCGACGAGTCCGTCGAGGCTCTCCATGGCGGAGTTCCGCATCCGTCAATACCTCCATCTGGTCGGCCGTCGTGGCCGTGCGCACCTGGCGGCATCGTAATGGCGACGACGCACCCGATATCCGTCGGCGACCGGGGCCACATGGGTGATGGGCGTGTCCCGGTCGTGGACTCGCTGGCGACGGGTGGGGTCAGCTGTGCGCATCCTGCGTGGCGCCGACCGGGCCAGGATCATCCCGCCAAGTCACTCGGTTCCCCAGAAGGCGTCCTCAGCCTTCTGGTCGGCGGAGAACAGCCAGACCTCAGCGATGCGCCCGTTTTCGACCCGCAGAAGGTCCACCCCGTCCATCTCCATGGTCGCGCGGGATGCGGTCGCTCCGTCGAGCTTCAGTATAAGATTGGATGTATATAAGTCACACATGATACGTTGGGCCTGTGCACGCCTTCGACGTCCTCGGGGACCCGGTCCGCCGGCGGATCCTCGAACTGCTCCTCGACGAGGAGCAGTCGTCCGGGGAGATCGTGGCGGTCATCCGCACGGAGTTCGGCATCACCCAGCCGGCCGTCTCGCAGCACCTGCGGGTGCTCCGGGAGAACGGCTTCGCCCGCGTGCGCGCCGAGGGCACCCGCCGCCTGTATGCCGTCGAAGCCCGCCCCCTACAGGACGTCGACCGGTGGCTGCAGCCGTTTCGAGACTTCTGGACCCAGCGGCTCGACGCGCTGGGCACCGAGCTCGCCAGGGGGCGCCGGCAGCGCCGTACCCGACTCACAACCGAGGAGTAGTGACGAGTGTTCGACATGCTCGAGGAACTCGCCGCCATCCACCGCACCGTGGTCCGCGACGACGGCGGCGGCACTGTCTCGGTCACGCTCAGCCGCACCTATGACGCCGACGCCGAGGACGTGTGGGACGCGCTGACCAACCCGGAGCGTCTGCCGCGCTGGTTCTACCCGATCAGCGGTGACCTCAAGGTCGGCGGCAGCTTCCAGTTCGAAGGCAACGCAGGCGGCGAGATCCGCCAGTGCGACCGCCCGACCCGGCTCCAGGCGACGTTCGGCGGCCCGGACAGCATCCTCGACGTGCGCCTGTCCGGGACCCGCGACAAGACCACGGTCGAGGGTCCGGGACCCGCGACAAGACCACGGTCGAGCTCGCCCACACGGTGCCGCTGGCGATGGCCGGCAGCGGCGCTGGTGCGCTGTTCGTCGGACCGGGGTGGGACGGTGCCCTGCTCGGGCTCGGCATCCACCTGCGCGGCATGACTGGCGGCGACCCCCTCGAGGCGGCCAACTCGCCCGAGGTGGTCGAGTTCAACCGCGGTTCGATCAGCCGATGGACCGAGGCCGTCGAGTCGTCCGGCACTGCCACGGCGGAGGAGATCGCAGGTGGTCGGGAGGCAGCCGTCGCTCAGTACACGACGCTGCCTTCCTGACGCGTTCCCGCGACGGGACGGCAGGGGCCCGGCCCGAGTCAGCCGAACGTCATCGCACCGGCGTGGTCGACCGCAACGAGGTAGACGACGCGGTTCTCTCGGGACGGATACAGCATGCCGAGGTGTTTGTTGGAGAGCCGGTCGATGATGTCCCAGGCGTGCTCGCCCTCGACGCGTTCGACCACGCGGCCGCGGACGTAGGCCATCTCGTGCGGGTTCGCTCGGTTAGTCATCGAGATGGCGACACGCGGGTCCCGGTCCACGTTCCGTGCCTTGCGTGAACCAGGTGAGGTGAGGAAGGCAATGTGCTCGCCCTCGACGCCCACCCACAGCGGAACGCTGTACGGCGCCCGGTCGGGGAGCAAGGTGGCCAGGTGCGCCGTGCTCGGCGCGTCGAGCAGGCGGTGCAGCTCGGCGGGCTGGATGGTCATGCGTCCTCCTTGATCACGGCAAACCTGAGATGACTGGAGTTCGCTCGACGACGCGGGTCCGATGGAGCCGGACCGGTCCACCGCCGCGTGGTCGGTGGGGTGTGGCACCAGCGACGCTCCGGTCGCAAGCTCGCCATCACATCGAACCGCTGCGCGAGCGCGGTCATGCGGGCCAAGCCATCCGCCAACTCGCCACGTCACGGTCACAGGCATCCCGGCCGGAAGTACGGGAGGATTAGCGCGCACGAGCCGCCGCAGACAAGCGCGTCG
Source organism: Jiangellaceae bacterium (assembly GCA_050743075.1). Classification (GTDB taxonomy): domain Bacteria; phylum Actinomycetota; class Actinomycetes; order Jiangellales; family Jiangellaceae; genus JBOGDS01. Next base: position 18,135 of record JBOGDS010000063.1, read on the forward strand.
CGGGCGACCGCCAGCCGTTGCTCCTCCCGCACTTCTGGTGACCATGGAAATCTCCACTCGTCGAGCGCGTCGGCATCCGTCGTGGCCACGATCGCGACGTCGGGCGAGGAGCCGACCCCGGGAGGACGTCGGCGAACGCTGTCGCCAGTGGACCGCTACCCAAGGTCGCTGGACAGTGGTCGGCCCTCACAGTCGTTCCTCTTAGCTGAAGGCGAGGGGTGTGACAGTGGTTCCACTGCTCCCACCGTCCTGGACCTCGGTCCAGCACTGGCGGGGATCATCTCTTTCGGGAGGCAGTGGTGACCGCACCAACGCGGGTGGTGGTCCTCCTGGACCACCAGAACCTGTACATCGGTGCCCGGGAGTGCTTTCACAGCCGATGGTCACCGCACTTCGAGGGCCAGATCGACCCACTGACGCTCGCCGAGTACATCGCCGCGGACAGCCCGTTCGACCGCGGACTGGCGCAGGTTCGCGTCCATCGTGGCCTGCCGGACGGCACCAAGGACCCAAGGGGTACAGCGCCGGGCGTCGGGCAGATCGCGGCGTGGCAGGCACTTGACCCGCGGGTGCTCGTGTTCCCGCGCCCATTCTCGTACCGCATGGCTGGCCGGACTCGCACAAGCCGGGGGAGAAGGCGCGCGAGAAAGGCATCGACGTGTCCCTGGCGATCGGCTTTGCCGTGCTCGCGGTCACGAGGCAGTGCGACGTAGGCGTGCTGATGTCGACGGATACTGACCCCAAGCCCGCCCTCGAGGCGATCCCCGTGCTCGTCGGCGGCCGCGCATTCCCGCGGGCAGAGGTGGCCGCGTGGTCGGATGAAGGGCAGCAGCCCCGGATCTCTCTCGGCGGCAACAAGCCGTACTCCCACTGGCTGGACAAGACGACCCACGCCGTCGTGTGCGACCACACGGACTACTGGGACTCGGCCTTGTCCTGACGCCGGGCTGCGCGAAGCCCCGCTCACCGACCGTCCGGACGGCTGCGGGGCTCATCTCCTCGGGCTACTGCCCTCGGCAGGCCGATCATAGCGCTGTGCAGCGCGTCGCATTGCGCGACCGAAGGCGCGATTGTCGGACCGTCGGGTGAGGATGGGGGCGTGGCTGACGTCCTCGAGCTGTTCGGGCCCGCGACCAGGGAGTGGTTCGCGGGCGCGTTCGCCGCGCCCACTGCCGCTCAGGAGGGCGCCTGGCGGGCCGTCGCCGGGGGCCGCAACGCGCTGGTCGTGGCGCCGACCGGGTCGGGTAAGACGCTGGCGGCGTTCCTCTGGGCGCTGGACCGGCTCGCGTCGCAGCCAACGCCCGAGGACCCCAAACAGCGCTGCCGCGTCCTCTACATCTCCCCGCTCAAGGCGCTGGCCGTCGACGTCGAGCGCAACCTGCGCTCCCCGCTCGCCGGCATCCGCCAGGCCGCCCAACGCCTCGGACTCCCCGAGCCCGACGTCACCGTCGGCATCCGCTCCGGCGACACCCCCGTCGACGAGCGGCGCAGGTTCCAACGGACACCGCCCGACGTGCTCATCACCACGCCCGAGTCGCTGTTCCTCATCCTCACGTCCCAAGCACGCGAGGCTTTGAGGGGCGTCGAGACCGTCGTCGTCGACGAGGTCCACGCCGTCGCCGGCACCAAGCGCGGCGCCCACCTCGCGCTCTCGCTCGAACGGCTAGACGCGCTGCTGCCGAAGCCGGCCCAGCGGGTCAGCCTGTCCGCGACTGTCAGGCCCGTCGACGAGGTCGCCCGCTTCCTCGGCGGGTCGCACCCGGTTCAGGTCGTCGACCCCGGCAGCACCAAGGCGTGGGACCTGCGCGTCGTCGTGCCCGTCGCCGACCTCGGCGAGCTGGGCGGCCACGACACCGGCCCCGACTCCAGCCCGGAGCGGCGCTCGTCCATCTGGCCGCACGTCGAAGAGCGCGTCCTCGACCTGGTCGAAGAGCACCGTTCCACCATCGTCTTCGCCAACTCCCGCCGCCTGGCCGAGCGGCTCACCGCCAGGCTCAACGAGATCTCCACCGAACGCGCCAGCGGGGAGACACTGCCCAGCCCCGGCGAGCTGCGGCCGTCGGAGGTCATGGCGCAAGCCGGCTCCACCCGCGGCATCGACGCCATGGTCGCCCGCGCGCACCACGGGAGCGTCAGCAAAGAGCAGCGCGCCGGCATCGAGGACGACCTCAAGACCGGCCGGCTGCCCGCAGTCGTCGCCACCAGCAGCCTCGAGCTCGGCATAGACATGGGCGCCGTCGACCTCGTCGTCCAGGTCGAGTCGCCGCCGTCGGTGGCCAGCGGGCTCCAGCGGGTCGGGCGGGCAGGCCACCAGGTCGGCGCCGTCTCCCGCGGGGTTCTGTTCCCCAAGTACCGCGGCGATCTCGTCCAGACCGCCGTCGTCGTCGAACGCATGCGGAACGGCCAGATCGAGGAGCTGCACGCGCCGCGCAATCCGCTGGATGTTCTCGCCCAGCAGGTCATCTCCGCGGTCGCGATGGACGACTGGCACGTCGACGAGCTGCTGGCCCTGGTCCGCCGCGCGCACCCGTTCGCGACGCTGCCAAGGAGCGCGTACGACGCCGTCCTGGACATGCTGTCCGGCCGCTACCCGTCCGACGAGTTCGCCGAGCTGCGCCCGCGCATCGTCTGGGACCGCACCACCGGCACCCTCACCGGCCGCCCCGGCGCCCAGCGGCTCGCGGTCACCAGCGGCGGCACCATCCCCGACCGCGGCCTGTTCGGCGTGTTCCTCGCCGGCTCCGAGCGCGGCGCCAGAGTCGGCGAGCTCGACGAGGAGATGGTGTACGAGTCCCGCGTCGGCGACGTGTTCGCGCTCGGCGCCACCAGCTGGCGGATCGAGGACATCACCCACGATCGGGTCGTCGTCTCCCCCGCCCCTGGCCAGCCTGGCCGGCTGCCGTTCTGGAAGGGCGACGCCCTCGGCCGGCCGGCCGAGCTCGGCAGGGCCGTCGGGGCGTTCGTCCGCGAGGTCTCTGCGCTGCCCGACGACGCCGCCCGGGCGCGCGTGACCGACGTCGGGCTCGACGAGTGGGCCACCAGCAACCTGCTCAGCTACCTGCGCGAGCAGCGCGAGGCCACCGGCCACCTCCCCGACGACCGCACCCTGTTGGTCGAGCGGTTCCGCGACGAACTCGGCGACTGGCGGCTGATCGTCCACTCCCCCTTCGGAGCGCAGGTGCACGCCCCGTGGGCGCTCGCCATCGGGGCCCGGCTGCGGGAGCGCTACGGCGTCGATGTCCAGGCCGCGCATGCCGACGACGGCATCGTGCTGCGTATCCCCGACGTCGAGGCCGACTCGGCCGCACCGACGGCCGAGCTCGTCGTGCTCGACCCGGACGACGTCGACGACATCGTCACGGCCGAGGTCGGCGGCTCGGCGCTGTTCGCGTCGCGGTTCCGCGAGTGCGCCGCCCGGGCGTTGCTGCTCCCGCGCCGCGACCCGCAGCGCCGCACGCCGCTGTGGCAGCAGCGGCAGCGCTCGGCCCAGCTGCTCGAGGTCGCGTCGAAGTACGGCTCGTTCCCGATCGTGCTGGAGGCACTGCGCGAGTGTGTCCAGGACGTGTTCGACCTGGCCGGCCTGCAGGAGCTGATGCGGGCGATCGCGGACCGCCGCGTGCGGGTGGTCGAGGTCGAGACGCCGCAGCCATCGCCGTTCGCCCGATCGCTGCTGTTCGGCTACGTCGCCTCGTTCCTCTACGAGGGCGACTCGCCGCTGGCCGAGCGGCGTGCCCAGGCCCTGTCGCTGGACCCGACGCTGCTGGCCGAGCTGCTCGGCCGCACCGAGCTGCGCGAGCTGCTCGACGCGTCGGTCATCGTGCGCACAGAGGCCGAGCTGCAGCGGCTCGCGCCGGACCGGCAGGCCCGCGACGTGGAGGGCGTGGCCGACCTGCTCCGGGTGCTGGGTCCGCTCTCCACCGCCGCCGTGACGTCGCGGTGTGTTGACGCGGAGGAGGCGCAGCGGCACCTGGCCGCGCTGGAGGACGCTCGCCGTGCGATCCGGCTCCGGGTGGCCGGTGAGGAGTGCTGGGCCGCCATCGAGGACGCCGGACGGCTGCGCGACGCGCTGGGCGTGCCGCTGCCGGTGGGGGTGCCGGTGGCGTTCACCGAGCCGGTGCCCGACCCGACGGGTGACCTGGTGGCCCGCTACGCCCGCACCCACGGCCCGTTCCATGCCGGGAACGCCGCGACCTGGCTGGGCCTCGGGGTCGCGGTGGTCCTCGACACGCTGCGCCGGCTGGCCGCGTCCGGACGGGTGGTCGAGGGCGAGCTGACGCCCGGGGCGTCGGGCACCGAGTGGTGCGATGCCGAGGTGCTGCGTCTGCTGCGGCGGCGCTCGGTGGCCGCGCTGCGCAAGGAGGCCGAGCCGGTCGACCCGGCGGCGCTGGGCCGGTTCCTGCCGGCGTGGCAGCACGTCGGTGGGTCGCTGCGCGGGGTCGACGGGGTGCTGCGGGTGGTCGAGCAACTCGGCGGGTGTGCGGTGCCGGCCAGCGCGCTGGAGCGGCTGGTGCTGCCGGCCCGGATCGCCGGGTACTCGCAGGCCTGGCTGGACGAGCTGACCACGTCCGGCGAGGTGGTGTGGGCCGGCCACGGGTCGCTGCCGGGCACCGACGGCTGGGTGTCGCTGCACCTGGCCGACGCCGCGCCGCTGACGCTGCCGGACCCGGGCGAGCTCGACGGGTCGCCGCTGCACGACTCCGTGCTCGACGTGCTGTCGTCCGGCGGCGCGTTCTTCTTCCGGCAGCTGTCCGACGCGGTGGGGTCGACCGACGACCAGGCGCTGGTCGCGGCACTGTGGGACCTGGTCTGGGCCGGCCGCGTCACCAACGACACGCTGGCGCCGCTGCGCTCGCTCGTCGGCGGCGGGAGGTCGACGCACCGGTCTCGGCCGGCCCGGCCGCCACGGTCCCGCTACGCGCGGGGGCGGCCGTCGTTGCC
>JBOGDS010000064.1:0-22971 GCA_050743075.1 Jiangellaceae bacterium
CCTCCCGAACCGGCGCTCCAACGCCGACCCTGATCAGAACTTGCAATGGGCTTCAGATCATGCTCGGGAGGTGCGCACCCTTCACGTCACCCCGCCGAGAGCCATCCACAGGTTCTGATCATTGCTCCCCGGACAGAATGATCAGGATGAAGCTGAACAGGGCCACCTCGCCCAGCCAGAAGGACCAGTGATCGGGGAACACCCGCCGCAGACTCCGCCTCACCAAAGGGCTCGCCGTGACCCGCTGGTCGACGAAGTCGACCTGCTGCCCGGCCCATCTCATGACCCGGTTGCCGCCCGGCTCCGCATCGGTCCGCGCTGTGCTCGTCATACCGTGCGCTCCCAATAGCCCGGCCCGACCGGTTCGGTGAAGTCACTTCGCGCCACCAGAAAGCCGTCGTCGTCGACGGCCAGCGGAAGCTGGGGCAGTGCGCGGGTGGCCGGGCCGAAGACCACCGCGCCGTGGTCCGCGAGATCGAATGTCGACTGGTGGCAGGGACAGAGCGCGTGATGCGTCGTTCGCTCGTACAGGCTGGTCGGGCAGCCGACGTGAGTGCAGATCTTGGAGTAGGCGAGGATTCCGTCGACGTGCCAGTTCTCCCGCCCCGCGGCCGGAACGATCTCGTCCGGCCGTATCCGGACCAGCATGACGGGCGATCTGGCGCGCTCGTTCTGCCGCGCCGGCCCATGGTCCGGGAGGTCGAGGAAGCTCGACGGCATCACACTGACGAGCTGGCCGATCTCCAGATCGGCTGCCCGGATCGGCGTGTAGGTGACGTCGGTCAGCAGCCGCACACCCTCGGCCCACATCGTGTGCTCACGCTTGCCTCCGGGAGCAGGGCCCAGGTCGCGCAACAGCACGACGGCCGGGAGAGGCAGCAAGGCGAGCGCGCCCATCAGGGAGTTGCGGACCAGCGTCCGCCGGCCGATCCCGTACTTGTGCGCGTCCGCACCGACGCCATCCGATACTGGCTCGCGGAGGTCCGCGGCGGCCCGGGCATTCCGGCGGCTCTCGGTGACCTCCGGACTGGTCATCAACGTGCGCGACCATTGCACCGCACCAGCGCCGACGAGCAGCAGGGCGGAGCCGAGTGTCAGGCCGAGCGCGAGGTTGGTGACCTGGAGGTCGCCGATGTCGACGTCTTCGCCGACGTCGGCGCCGGAGACGACGTAGACGGCAATCGAGGCGACGACGAGGAGCGACGCCACGGTGAACATGCCGGCCACCTGACGCTCGGCTCGCCGCCGAGCTCGCGGCTCGACGTCGGTGAACCGTGGGCCGCTATCGGCCAGGCCGGGGTCCGGAATCGGATCGCCGACCGGCGCATGACGCTCGGCCTCGGCGCCTTGTTCGGGGTGGTCGACCAGATCAGCCATGTCACGCTCCTCGTCGGTTCCGCAGCCAGCGGGCCTGCTCGGTGAAGACGCCAGCGGGGTCGTGGGCGGCCCGCACCGCGTCGAGGCGAGTCCGGGTCTCAGACGGCCAGGCGCTGTCGACCTCGGACCTCGGCGCGGATCGTTGATCCAATTCGGCGTCGTGTGCGGAGACACCCAGGGCGCCAGTGCGGCTTCGAACCGAGCGAACACGCGCGGCAGCACCTCGCCGAACAGCGCCGGGTCGGGCACGCCGAACGCCGTCAGGGCAAAGTCAAAGTCGCGATATCCGACGGCAGAACCACCGTCGACGTCAGCTCGTGTCGCCCCGCCGAGATGACGGACCCAGGCGCCCATGATCGGCAACTCGCTGTCCGGGCCGACCAGGGCGAGTAGGGTCTCGGCGAAGCCATGGTCGGCCTTCGCGAGCATCATGCCGCGGTTGCACACCGGCCGCCGTTCCGCGGGGTCGTCCGAGATCCGCGCCACCTCGGCGATGGGCAGCGGGCCGAGTTGGTCGACGTAGACGGTGCCGAGCTCGCGTAATGACGCCGCCAAGCGCTCGCCCTCGTCGGCCGGACCCGGATAGGCGACGTGCAGGCTGAAGAGGTGCTTGCCGCGCTGGGGCGGCGGGACCTGCTCGATGTCGGGGAATCGGAGGATCCGTCCGCTGGTCGTCACGGAGTCCGGCGCGGTCGCCGTCCAGTCGATCCACCGCTCAAACGGCGCGGTGCTCTCTGCGAGGTCGAAAGAGAGGGTGCCTGCGTACAGCGCCGGCAACTCGACGAGGGACACCGTGATCTCGGTGAAGTCGGTCATGATGTCGCGGATCTCCTCGGTCATGGGTTGTCTGTGTCTCGACAACTACGACGAGGTAGGCCGGCGAAATGTGACGTCGGGTTCTCACAAGAACCGCGGCCGCGGCGGGGCAGGACGGAGTCAGGTGACGATCGCGGCCGAGGACTCGGGCAACGAATGCCTGATCAGCATCGACGAACGACGGCGTCGGCATAGACCCCGAGGTCGTGCGGCGCACGCTCGCCCGTGAGGCGACGGCGAACGGGTCGGGCTCGGCTACGTCGACGAGCGGCTGCGGTCCGTATTCGGCAACGAAGTACGGGCTCCGGACCACCCCGGCGCAGACGGCCGCGGCGGCGGCGACGTTCGCACCCTCATCGTGACCATCCCTCGGTACGTCGGGCAGCGTGCAGGATGTCTCTCTGCTCGCTCCGGGTGATCACGCCGTCGCTGACGAGCTGGCCGGTGACCTTGCGGACGTGGGCCATGAACCGGCCCTTGTTGGGCCACTCCCGCTCGTCCTCGATGACGTCGTTGACCGTGCAGCCGTCCCCGCGGTCCCGGTTCTCCACACCGGAGTCGACATCGCGGAGGATGACGGTGGCCCGCAGGTCCGAGCCCGGACAGGCGTCGTTCTTGATCGCGAAGGACTCCTCACCGGTCTGCGAGATGTTGCCGGCCACGTCGGTGGCGCGGTACTGCACGGTGTGGCTGCCTTCGTCCGCGACCTCGAACGGTCCGTCGTACGCCGTCCAGTCACCACCGTCGAGGGCGTACTCGATCGTGTCCACGCCGGACCCTTCGTCCTCGGCTGCCAGCGTGACACCCACCGGGGTGTTGTACGTGCCCTCGAACCCGGGCGCCGGGTCCCCGTTGGGCTCGGCCGGGTCCAGGGTCGCCGTCACGGTCGGCGGCGTCTCGTCAACCGGCGCATCGTCGATCCGGTGGAAGTAGTCGAACCCGACCGTGGTCGACGTGGTCTGCTCCTGGCCGAACGCGTACACCCCGACGTCGGCACCCTCGAGCTGGTCGTTCTCGATGCTGCCGACCGGCTCGTAGGTCACGCCGTCGGCGCTGTAGGAGCCGTTGAACGTCGACCCGACCTTCTCCAGTCGCAGCCACCAGGTGGTGATGCCGTCGGGCAGGTTGACCTCGGGGAAGTCCGGCTGGAAGACGTCGCCGATCTCGTGCCGCATCTCGATCTTGCGCGCACACGCCTGGCCAGGAGGCGAGGTGCCGACGTAGTCGAGCTTCAGGAACGTCTGGTCGCTGTCGTAGACCAGGATCCCGCCCTGCTGCCACCGCTCGCAGACGTTGCCGGAGACCTTGGTCTCCACCGCCCAGTCACCGTCGGGGAAGCCCTGCAGCATCAGGTTCGGCGCGTTGTTGTGGTCGTCGAACAGGTTGGTCGGCGTCGTGTCGATCTTGAGTAGGCCACCCTCGACCCGGAACCGGTTGAGGTCGGGTCGGACCACCTTGTCCCAACGGCAGCCGTCGAGCCGGTCGCCGTCGAACTCGTCGTCGAAGCCCGGATCGGAGCCGGGGTCGGCACACTCGATCGGCGGTGACGGCTCAGGGATGACCTCGACGCGCACGAAGTCGCTCGCCGAGGCGCCGGACGCGTCGGTCACGGTCACCGTCGGGTTGTAGAGACCGGAGAGCTCGTAGGTGTGGGTGGGCTCCGGACCGGTCCCGGTGGACCCGTCCCCAAAGTCCCACTCGTAGCTCAGGTCTTCGCCTTCCGGGTCGCTCGCCTCGGTGGCGAACGAGACGTCGAGCGGCTTCTCCCCCGCTGCCGGGTCCGCGGTCACCGACATGATCTCGGGACGAGCGTTGAGCGACATCCCCTTGCCGCGGAACTTCAGGTAGTTCATGTTGAACAGCCCGTCGTCGCCCGGGTTGTTCAAGAACACGAAGAACAGCTCGTGGGTGCCTCCCGGGTCCTCGACGGGCCCGGTGACGTCGGTCCAGCTCTGCCAGCCGCCGGTCGGCTCGATCGTGGTGGTGCCCAGCAGCGGACCGTCCGGTGCGTCGGCGTGGACCTCGACCCGGCCGCCGAGGCCCGCGGAGGCGACGCGGTAGGTCACCGCTTCGATCCCGGCGAGGTTCATCGGCTCGTACGAGATGTAGTCCCCGTGCCCGATGAAGCCGATGTTCTGCACCCCACCCTTGGGGTCGCTGGTCTGCTCCAGCTCGACGCCGCTCTGGGTCGTGTAGTGCTCGGCCTCCTTGCGTTTGGGCTGCAGCCGGTGCAGGTCGCGTCCGGTGAGCGACCCGACGCCCGCGCTGCCCGCGTCCGTGTAGCTGGCCTCCAGAACCAGGAACAGCTCCTCGCTGGCAGGGTGCCCGCTGTCCTGGCGGGCCTGCACGACTCCCTCGCAACCGGTCAGCCGCTCGTCCGGGTGGGCATGGGTGTCATGTCCCAGCGACACCTGGAGCTCGACGTTCTCGCAGGGGATCGTCCCGTCCGCGGTGGACCCGTCCTCGGCGTCGGTGACGTCGATCGTGTAGGGCACCACGTCGCCGAAGTCGAAGAAGCCGCCGTCGGCTGGTGGCTGCAGGGTGACCTCGGGCGCGGTGTTGCCTGCGGTGATCTCCACGGTTGCCGATGCGCTCGTGCCGTCCTCGGCCGTCACCGTGAGCCGTGCCGTATAGGTTCCGGGCTCGACATAGGTGTGCACCGGGTTGGCGTCGGTGGACTCGGCGCCGTCGCCGAAGGCCCAGTGATAGGTCACCGGCAGGCCGGCCGGGTGGCCGGAGCCTTCGCTGGAGAAGGTCACCGCCAGCGGCGCCGGACCGGACGTCGGGTCGGCGCTGGCCAGCGCGTCGGGGCGCAGCACGCCGCCGGTGTACTCGATCCGGTAGATGCCCGAGTCGGTGTTGTCCCCACCGAACCCGGAGCCCCACTCGATGAGGTACATCGCGCCGTCCGGCCCGAACGTCATGTCCATCGGGCGCAGGAACTCCATCGAGTTCAGCAACGGGTTGACCGTCTCGACGGCACCGTCGCCCGCGAGCCGGAACTCGAACAGCTCGTTGTTGGTCCACTCGTAGAACATCGCCGTGCCGTCGTAGTAGGCGGGCCACTTCACGTCGGACTGGAGCGCTTCGTCGTACCGGTACACCGGGCCGGCCATCGGCCCACCGCCGGTGCCGATCACCGGCGCGTTCGTGCCCTCCGGGGAGCGGCCGTAGAAGATGTCGGGGTCGACCACGCCCGGCAGGTTCGTCAGGCCGGTGTTGTTCGGTGACTCGTTGACCGGGTTCGCGCAGTCGAACTCCGGCCCCGACACCTCGGTCGCGAAGTCGTAGTCCCGGTACACGCCGGTCCCGTGGCAGTACGGCCAGCCGTAGTTGCCGGGCGCGGTGATCCGGTTCCACTCGACCCGTCCCTCGGGGCCGCGCTCCGGGTCGGCGTTGTTGGCGTCCGGACCGTAGTCGGCCACCAGCAGGGCCCCGGTGCCCGGGTCCAGCTCGATCCGGAACGGGTTGCGGAAGCCCATCGCGTAGATCTCGGGAAGTGTCTGGGTGGTGCCGGGCGGGAACAGGTTCCCGTCCGGGACGGTGTAGGTCCCGTCGTCCTCCGGGTGGATCCGCAGCACCTTGCCGCGGAGGTCGTTGGTGTTCGCCGCGCTGCGCTGGGCGTCGAACAGCGCCCGGCCGGGTCGTTCGTCGATCGGCGCGTAGCCGTCGGACTCGAACGGGTTGGTGTCGTCCCCGGTGGCGGCGTACAGGTTCCCGGCTGAGTCGAAGATGAGCGCGCCGCCGGCGTGGCCTGACTGCGCGCGGTTCACCGGGACCTTGAGCAGCACCTGCTCACTGTCCAGGTCCAGGGTGTTGCCGTTCAGGGTGAAGCGCGAGAGCCGCTGGGCCTCCTCGGCGACGTCCGGTGAGTAGTAGAGGTAGATCCAGCCGTTGGTCATGAAGTCCGGGTCCAGCGCCAGCCCGAGCAGGCCGTCCTCCCGCTGCAAGAAGACGTCGAGCGTGCCTGCCACCGTCGTCTGGCCGGTGTCGGGATCGACGACGCGCACCTCCCCGGCGCGTTCGATGTAGACGACCCGCCCGTCGGGTGCCACGGCGAGCTCCATCGGGTTCGAGGTCCCGGTGTCGAGGGCAACCTTGTCGAAGTTGTTCCAGACCGTGCCACCACAGTCGGCGTCCGCCGCCCCGGCCGCGGTCTGGATGCCGCCGAGCAGGTGCTCGACGAAGTCGGGCTCGCTGTAGGACTCGGTGGTGTGTCCGCCGCCGGTGTACCAGGAGCGTCCGCCCTCGTAGTCCTGGCACCAGGCGATCGGGTGGTCCGGCCCCATCGTCCCAGTGCCCGGGTCGTACGTGCTCTCGTCGAGCTCGGCGAGCACGTGCACGTTCCCCCGTGGGTTGGTGCGGTAGTTGTACCACTCGTCGTGCCGCAGCCACTCGGCCGACAGGTGGTCTGTCGAGGGGTGGTCCCGGTCGGAGACCCTCACGGTCGCGTCCTGGTTCGCCGGGTGGCTGTCGAAGTAGGCACCGACCAGACCGCCGTACCACGGCCAGTCGTACTCCGTGTCGGCGGCGGCGTGCACGCCTGCGTACCCGCCTCCGGCCGCGATGTACCGCTCGAACGCCGCCTGCTGCTCGTCGTTGAGCACGTCCCCGGTGGTCGACAGCCAGATCACCACGTCGTAGTTGGCGAGGTTCTCGTCGGTGAACGCCGCGGCGTCCTCGGTCGCGTCGACAGTGAAGCCGTGCTCCGCGCCGAGCTGCTCGATGGTGGCGATCCCGGCGGGAATCGAGTCGTGCCGGAACGCGCTGGTCTTCGAGAACACCAGAGCGTTGAACCCGGGCTGCTCCTGCGCAGTAGCCCCCGTGGCGAACACCGGAACCAAGCTGATCACCATGGCGAGGATCGCCAGCGCGCTGATGGGAACGGCTCGTCTCATGGCTACTGCCCCCTACCTGGTCCGGTCGTGCCTCGGTCATCGATCTGGGGAGTTCGCTGGTGGTGAGCGTAGAAGACTTTAGCCGCGCGAGCTAGAGATTTCGACGGGGATTTCTCAAGCTTTACACGGAAAATGTGGAAAGATTTGCCACGATACGTCAGGCTTGCCGGCACTTGGCGAGGCTGGGGAGGATCGGGTCATGCCTGCTGTTGTCGGAGTGGACTCGTCCACCCAGTCGTGCAAGGTCGTCGTCTGCGATGCCGACACCGGAGAGGTGCTCCGGGAGGGCCGGGCGTCCCACCCAGACGGCACTGAGGTGCACCCTCGGCACTGGTGGTCCGCACTTCAGCGGGCAGCCGACGGCGTGCTCGACGGCGTGGCCGCGGTATCGGTCGCCGCGCAACAGCACGGCATGGTTGCCCTGGACCAGGCGGGCGATGTGGTTCGGCCGGCGCTGCTGTGGAACGACACCAGGTCGGCCGGTGCGGCCCGCGAGCTGATCGACGAGCTGGGCGGACCGAAGGCATGGGCCGATGCCGTCGGGTCGGTGCCGGTGGCGAGCTTCACGGTGACAAAGCTCCGCTGGCTGGCAACACACGAGCCCGACGTCGCGGCGCGTGTGGCCCGCGTGATGCTGCCGCACGACTGGCTGACCTGGCGGTTGTCGGGTGCGGGCAGCGCACTCACAACTGACCGTGGCGACGCTTCCGGTACGGGCTATTGGTCGCCGGCGGAGGGCAGGTACCGCACCGACCTGCTGGAGTTGGCCCTCGGAGCCGCCGTCACGGTGCCGAGAGTCGCCGAACCGGCGGAGCCGGTCGGTGTCGTTGCTGACTCGACCGTCGGCGCCGCCGGTGCGGTCGTGGCGGCCGGGACCGGCGACAACATGGGCGCGGCCCTGGGACTGGGGATCGCGCCCGGTGACGTGGCGGTGTCGCTGGGCACGAGCGGAACAGCGTTCGCTGTCGCGGAGGCGGCCTCACACGACGCCGCGGGTCTGGTCGCCGGGTTCGCCGACGCCACCGGGCGGTTCCTGCCGCTGGTATGTACGCTGAACGCCGGCCGGGTGCTCTCGTCGACAGCGACGATGCTCGGAACCGACCTGGCCGGCCTGGACCGGCTGGCCCTGCACGCAGCGCCGGGTGCCGGTGGGTTGGTCCTGCTCCCTTACCTGGATGGCGAACGAACGCCTGACCTGCCGGGCGCCACCGGGTCGCTGATGGGCATGACGCGGGCCGCGATGAGCCCATCCAACCTGGCCCGAGCATCGGTCGAGGGCATGCTGTGTGGCCTTGCTGACGGCATCGACGCCCTGGTGGCACTGGGAGTTCCGGTCCGACGGGTCCTGTTGATCGGTGGCGCGGCACAGTCCGCCGCCGTCCGGGCGGTCGCGCCGATGGTGCTCGGCGTCCCGATCGTCGTACCGGCACCCGGGGAGTACGTGGCGCACGGAGCGGCGCGACAGGCAGCCTGGGCACTCCGTGGTGGTCCGGCTCCGCCAGCGTGGCCGACACCGGCAGGCGACGTCGACGCCGACACGACAGCTGCAACGGAAGCCGATGCCGAACGAGGGCGCGAGGTGCGCGCTGCGTACGCACGGTGGCGGGACTTTGTCCACGGGCTGCGTGAAGTCCGGCCTTGAGTGGTCGACGATCGATCGAAATACCACATTACGATCTGGTCACGGGTGTGTGCGTGACATGGTGCTGGGCGTCGCTGGAGACGCGCTGGCTGCATGGTGGCACCGCGCGCCATGCCCGACGCAAAACCGCAGGTCACTAGCTGGTTGATGGTCATGAGTCGAGCGGCTCTGCCAGGCTTGGCCACCGCTGAGGGCTCGATGCCGCCCGGTGCCATCGAGCCGTCATGCCAAGAAACCGCGGCGGAACTCTTGACCATCCCTCGCTGCCTTCTTAGTTTGTTGGTCCAACCGACGAACATGAATGAGCTAGCTCACGCGGTGTCGGGCGGGACGTGAGCGCGGCATGGCCGGAAGGGAGTCGTCCATTGAGCGACGCGCAGCCTTCCGACCGCATCGCTGCTCCGGCTGACCAGGTGTCCCTACGCCGCCACAATCTGGCCGTCGTCCTACGGAGCCTGCGTGACGCCGGGTCGCGTTCGCGAGCCCGGATCGCCACCGACACCGGTCTGAGCAAGGCCACCGTTTCCAGCCTGGTGGCAGAGCTGACGGAGCTGGGGTTGGTGCGCGACGGCGAGGTGGAGCGCGCCGGCGGGATCGGACGCCCGGGACAGGCGGTCGAACTCCATGGCCGGGTATGTGGGTTGGGCGCCGAGGTCAACGTCGACTACCTGGCTGTCCTCGTCCTCGACATGCGCGGTGACCAGGTTCTCTACCGTCGGATTCCCTTCGACGTACCCGCTGCCGGGATCCCACGGACGCTGGATGAACTTGCGAGCTCGATCGAGGCGGCGATCACACAGGCGAGCCGCCAGGGTCACGACGTCGCCGGCATCACCGTTGCCGTACCGGGGCTGGTGGAGGCCGTTCCCGGGGTGCTTCGCTACGGGCCGAACATCGGCTGGCGCGAGGTTCGGATCGCCGATGAGCTCGCCGCCCGGTTGGCCCAGCCGGAGATCTCGGACTCCGCGCGCACTCGTGCCGCGGGCGGTGCGCCGTCCGGGGACGGCGTCACGATCCGGGTCGACAACGACGCCAACCTGTGTGCTCTTGCCGAGTACGTGATGGGGGCTTCGGCCGGCGCATCCGATCTGGTGTACCTCACCGGAGAGATCGGCGTCGGTGGCGGGGTGATTTCCCGGGGTCGGCTGCTGCGCGGCGCCGATGGGTACGGCGGCGAGGTCGGGCACATGCCGATCGCCGAACCTCTTCACCTGTGCGGGTGCGGCCGGCGGGGCTGCTGGGAGACCGCAGTCGGTTTGGCTGCCCTTCTGCGCGAGGTGGCCGACCAGGGCGACCCCGTGACCGACCCGTCGGTCGACCTCGAGGTGCGGCTGGCAGAGATCCGGAGACGCGCCGAACTCGGTGACGGCCGAACCCTGCGTGGACTCGAGGCAATCGCAACCAGCCTCGGACTCGGAGCGGCGATCCTGGTGAACATCTTCAACCCGCGGGTGCTCGTGCTGGGCGGATACTTTGCCGTCCTCGGCGATTTCTTCCTCGAGGCGATGGAGGCAGAACTCGACAAGCGAGTGGTCGCGGCCGGCCGCGGCGGGTGTCGGGTCGAGTTGTCGACGCTGGGCTTCACGGCGGCTGTTCGCGGCGGAGCCCATGTTGCCGTCGAGGCAGTCTTGGCCGACCCGACGTCTGCCGTCCGTGCTGCGATTCCTGCCGACGTGCGTGGAGGGACTCCATGACAACGCCACTGCTGCGTATGCACGGCATCGTCAAGGAGTTCCCCGGCGTTCGCGCCCTCGACGGCGTCGACCTGGAAGTGGCGCCTGCAGAGGTGCATTGCCTGCTCGGCCAGAACGGCGCCGGCAAGTCGACCCTGATCAAGGTTCTGTCCGGCGCGCATCAGCCCGACGACGGGACAGTCGTCTGGCGGGGTGTCTCCGTCCGGTTGGCGAATCCGATGGCGGCGATGCGGCTCGGCATCGCCACCATCTACCAGGAGCTCGACCTCGTCGACGGTCTCACCGTCGCCGAGAACATCTACCTCGGCCACGAGCTCAGCATCGGGGGTTTCTCTCGGCGTGGCGACGCGCAGCGTGCGGCTGCCAGCCTGTTGGCCAGGCTCGGCCATCCCGAGATCAAGCCGGGCTGGGAGGTGAGCCGGCTCTCCGCGGCCGGCAAGCAGATCGTCAGCCTGGCCCGCGCCCTCTCCCACGACGTCAAGCTGATCGTGATGGACGAGCCCTCTGCGGTCCTCGACCAGGAGGAGGTCAGGCGGCTGTTCGGCGTCATCCGCGACCTCATCAGTGAGGGCGTCTCGGTCGTGTACATCTCGCATCGGCTCGAGGAGATCCGGGCTGTCGGCGACAGGGTGACCGTGCTGAAGGACGGGCGCACCGTGGCCACGGGACTGCCGGCGAGGAAGACCCCGACCGCGGAGATCATCCGGCTGATGACGGGCCGCACGATCGAGTACGTGTTCCCGCCTCGCCGCGCCGAGCTGGCCGAGAACGGCGCCGTTCTGGAGGTGCGTGGCCTGACCCGTCCGGGCGAGTTCCGTGACATCGACTTCGACGTGCACCCCGGCGAGGTCTTCGGGCTGGCCGGGCTGGTCGGCTCCGGGCGATCGGAGATCCTGGAGACCATCTTCGGCGGCCGCAAGGCTGCGGCCGGAACAGTGAGCGTGAAGGGCAAGCGGTTGCGTTCGGGCTCGGTCGAAGCCGCCGTCTCCGCCGGGCTGGGCATGGCGCCCGAGGAGCGCAAGAGCCAAGCCCTGTTGCTCAACGAGTCGGTCGTCAACAACCTGACCGTCGCGTCGCTGCGCAAGTTCGCCCGCGCGTCGTTCGTCCAGCGCGTCGACGAGATGGAGGCGGCGTCAGAGCAGGTCAAGGCGCTGGACATCAGGCCGGCTGACCCGACCCGCGAGGCCCGGACCCTCTCGGGGGGCAACCAGCAGAAGGTGGTCCTCGGCCGGTGGCTGCTCAGAGGATGCGACGTCCTGCTGCTCGACGAGCCCACCCGGGGCGTCGACGTCGGCGCCCGCAGCGAGATCTACACGCTGATCCGGCGGCTGGCTGACGACGGCGTCGCCGTCGTCCTGGTGAGCAGCGAGCTGCCCGAGGTACTGGGTCTGTCCGACCGGGTGCTGGTGCTCCGGGACGGCCACGTCGTCCACCAGGGTCCGGCCGACGACATCGACGAGTCGAGAGTGCTCGACCTGGTCATGGAAGGGAGTGCCGCATGAGCGAGCAGACGACCCCACCGGCGGCTGCCGTCACGCCACCGCCGGACGAGCATCGCCGCGTCGAGGCGCTGGCCGAGGAGGCCGGTCAGCGCGTCTCGCCGGCTGCGCGGATCCTGGGCAGCTCGGTCGGTCGCAACCTCGGCCTGGTCATCGCCTTGGTGCTGCTCTGTGTCGTAGGCGCGGTCACAGCGCCCGACCGGTTCGTCGACGTCGACAACATGCTCACGATCCTGCGGCTGGCGTCGGTCATCGGCGTGGTCAGCATCGGCATGACCTTCGTGATCATCGGCGGTGGGATCGACCTGTCCGTTGGCGCCATCGTCGCCCTGTCGTCGGTCTGGGCAACCACGCTGGCGACCCAGACGATCGCGGAGGACAGCCACTGGATCGTCATGGTCTTCACGGCGATGGTCGTCGGTACCGGTTGCGGCCTGGTCAACGGCACCCTGATCGCGTACGGGCGGATGGCGCCGTTCATCGTGACGCTGGCGATGCTGGCCGCCGCCCGGGGGCTCGCAGAGATCATCTCCGACCGCAAGACCCAGATCATCAACGTGCGCGAGTACGTCGACTTCTTCAACGGCAGCCTGCTCGGTGTCCCCGTGTTGGTGTGGATCTTCGCGGTGGTCGCCGCCGCCGGCTGGGTCCTGCTCAACCGGACGACGTTCGGCCGGCGGACGGTCTCGGTCGGAGGCAACGCCGTGGCCGCGCGGCTCGCCGGCATCTCGGTCAAGCGGCACACCGTCATGCTCTACACGCTGCTGGGCCTCGCCTGCGGGATCGCGGCCGCCATGCTCATGGCTCGGACGACTACCGGCAGCTCGACCCACGGGCTGCTGTACGAGCTCGATGCCATCGCCGCCGTGGTCATCGGCGGGACGCTGCTCACCGGCGGGCGGGGCACCATCGTCGGCACCGTCGTCGGCGTGCTGATCTTCACGACGCTCACCAACGTCTTCACGCTCAACAACCTGGACACCTCGACCCAGGCCATCGCCAAGGGCGTGATCATCGTCCTTGCCGTGCTGCTCCAGCAGCGCGTGGCGGCCCGCAACGGCTCCACCTAGCGGCACCCACCACCGTCCACCACGACATCGGCACGACCCGGCATCCGGGGCCCAACCACCGCAAGGAGAGAACATGTCCACACGATCCAACCGGCCGTTCCGCCGGATGCTGTCGACGGCCGGCATGCTTGCCGTCGC
The DNA here is from genome assembly GCA_050743075.1 of Jiangellaceae bacterium. Taxonomy (GTDB): domain Bacteria; phylum Actinomycetota; class Actinomycetes; order Jiangellales; family Jiangellaceae; genus JBOGDS01. The sequence goes on from JBOGDS010000064.1 coordinate 13,135, forward strand.
CGGCGCACTCGTGGTCGGCTGCACCAGTAACGAACCGGAGGAGGACGACGACGCGGGCTCGGCCCCCGAGGAGTCGAACGGCGACGCGCCGGCCGGCGGCAACGACGAGCCCGGCGACACCGTCGTCATCGGATTCTCCGGTCCACTCGCCGACCACGGCTGGCTGGCCGCGGTCAACAGCTCCGCCGAAGAGGAGGCCGAGAGGTACGACGACATCGACCTGAGGGTGGCCGAGACGACCAACGACGCCAGCGTCCAGATCAGCCAGATCGAGACGTTCATCAACGAGGGTGTCGACGCGATCGTGCTGCTGCCGACCGACGGCGCACAGCTGACCGAGGTGGCGATCCGGGCCATGGAGGCCGGCATTCCCGTCGTCAACGTCGACCGTGAGTTCTCCAGCCCGTTCGCCGCCCGCGCCACGATCCTCGGCGACAACTACGGCATGGGCGTATCCGCCGGCACTCGCGCCTGCCAGGTGATCGAGGAGAACGGCATCGAGGACCCGGTGATCGCCGAGATCCAGGGCGTCGCGTCGCTGCCGCTGACCCAGGACCGCACCCGGGGCTTCGAGGACGCGCTGGCCGGCTGTGACCAGACGGTGGACAACCGGGTCTCTGCGGAGTTCACGGTGGAGTCCGGCGAGGAGCAGGCGTCGAACCTGCTGCAGGCGGCGCCGGAGATCGACATCATCTGGAACCACGACGACGACCAGGGCGTCGGCGTCAAGCAGGCGTTCGACAACGCCGGCCGTGACGAGTTCTCCTTCATCGGCGGTGCCGGCTCGTGCAACGCGATGCAGTGGATCCAGGACGGCGAGATGGAGTCGACGGTCCTCTACCCGCCGACCCAGGCCGCCGACGGGATCAAGCTGGGCCGCCTGCTGGCCCAGAACAAGGGGTTGTCCGACCTGGTGCAGGTCGAGGTGCCGCGCCGGATCGTCCTCAACGCTCCGGTCGTGACGGCGGAGAACGTCGAGGAGTACGAACCGCTCTGCTTCGAGAGCTGACCTGAACCGCTCCCATGATCATGTCGACTACAGCCAGGAAACGGTGGTCGTAGTCGACATGATCATGGGGGGAGTCGCTCGACTCGACCCCGACGTGCAAGGGACCCAACGCAGATGACGGTTGACAGCAGGCCGACCCTCGGGATCGGCATGGTGGGCTACGCGTTCATGGGCGCGGCCCACTCGCAGGCCTGGCGGAACGCGCCGAGCTTCTTCGACCTGCCGCTCGTGCCTCGCTTGGCCGCGATCGGGGGACGCAGCCGGGACGGCGCAGCCGCGGTCGCGGCCCGGTTCGGGTGGCACGGCGTCGAGACCGACTGGCGGGCGCTGATCGCCCGCGACGACGTCCAGCTCGTCGACGTGTGTACGCCCGGCGACACCCATGCCGAGATCACGATCGCCGCGCTCGAGGCCGGCAAGCACGTCCTCTGCGAGAAGCCGCTGGCCAACACCGTCGAGGAGGCCGAGGCCATGGCAGCGGCCGCCGATACTGCACGGGCCAGGGGCGTGCGGTCCATGGTCGGGTTCAGCTACCGGCGCGTGCCGGCGATCGGCCTGGCGCGGCAGATCGTCGCCGACGGGAGGATCGGGGACATCCGGCATGTCCGGGCGCAGTACCTCCAGGACTGGATCACCGATCCGGACGCTCCCCTGTCGTGGCGCATGCAGAAGGACAAGGCGGGCTCGGGCGCGCTGGGCGACATCGGCGCGCACATCGTCGACCTCGCCCAGCACATCACCGGCGAACAGATCACCGGCGTGAGCGCGATGCTCGAGACGTTCGTCAAGGAGCGGCCGATCCCAGAGTCCGCGAGCGGACTCTCCGGCATCGCCGGGACCGAGCGTGGTGAGGTCACCGTGGACGACGCCGCGGTCTTCCTGGCCCGCTTCACCGGCGGCGCGTTGGCGACGTTCGAGGCCACCCGGTTCGCGTCCGGGCGCAAGAACGCGATCCGGATCGAGATCAACGGATCGCGGGGGAGTCTGGCCTTCGACTTCGAGGACATGAACGTCCTGCACGTCTACGACCACACCGAGAACCCGGCGACGGCCGGATTCACGCGGATCCTCGTGACCGAGGCGTCGCACCCGTACGTCAGCGCGTGGTGGCCACCGGGGCACCTGCTCGGGTACGAGCACGGCTTCACCCACCAGGCCGTCGACCTGCTGACCGCCATCGCCGAGGGCCGCGATCCGGAGCCGTCGTTTGCCGACGGCCTGGCCGTCCAGCACGTCCTGGCCACCGTCGAGCAGAGCGCCGCCAAGGACAGCGTCTGGACGGAGATCCCGCGATGACGGAGTACGTCCCCAGCAGGGAGGACCGGTTCAGCTTCGGGTTGTGGACCGTCGGCTGGCAGGGGGTCGACGTCTTCGGCAGTGCCGTACGCCCGCGGCTCGACCCGGTCGATGCGATCCACGAGCTGGCGGACCTTGGCGCTGCGGCCGTCACGTTCCACGACGACGACCTGGTACCCGACGACGCCACCCGCGCGGCCACGCTCGACCGCTTCACGAAGGCACTCGCGGACACCGGGCTCGGCGTCGAGATGGCCACGACCAACCTGTTCAGCCATCCGGTGTTCAAGGACGGCGGCTTCACCTCCAACGACCGTGACGTGCGTCGCTACGCGATCGCCAAGGTGCTACGCAACGTCGACCTCGCCGCCGAGCTCGGGGCGCGGACGTACGTCCTCTGGGGCGGCCGCGAGGGAGCGGAGTCGGGCGCGGCCAAGAACGTCGCGGCGGCGCTGGATCGCTACCGGGAGGCCTTGAACCTCCTCTGCGCGTACGTCCGTGACCAGGGCTACGACGTCCGGTTCGCGCTGGAGCCGAAGCCGAACGAACCGCGCGGCGACATCCTGCTGCCGACTGTCGGGCATGCCCTGGCGTTCATCACCGAGCTCGACGACCCGGACCGGGTCGGGCTGAACCCGGAGGTCGGCCACGAGGAGATGGCCGGCCTCAACTACGCGCACGGGATCGCCCAGGCGCTGTGGCACGGCAAGCTTTTCCACATCGACCTCAACGGCCAGCACGGGCCGCGCTACGACCAGGATCTGCGCTTCGGTGCCGGCAACCTGCGAGGCGCGTTCTGGACAACCGACGTGCTCGAGGGCGCCGGCACGGGGCCGCGCTACGACGGCTTCATCCACTTCGACTACAAGCCGCCGCGGACCGAAGACCTCGACGGCGTGTGGGAGAGCGCAAGGGCGTGTATGCGCAACTACCTGATCCTGCGCGAGAAGGTGCGTGCCTTCCGGGCCGACCCCGAGGTGGGCGAGGCCCTTGCCGCGGCGCGAGTGCCGGAGCTCGCCGAGCCCACGGTGGCGGTGGGGGAGTCGTTGGACGCCCTGCGCGCCGAGGCGTTCGACATCGAGGTCATGGCCGAGCGCGGCATGAACTTCGAACGGCTCGACCAGCTGGCGATGGAGCACCTGCTCGGCGTCCGTTGACCCACGAAGGAGGAGCACGACGAGATGGCACGACCGATCACGCTGTTCACCGGCCAGTGGGCCGACCTGCCGTTCGAGGTGACGTGCCGGCTTGCCTCGGAGTGGGGCTACGACGGCCTGGAGATCGCCTGCTGGGGCGACCACTTCGAGGTCGGCAAGGCCCTTGCCGACGACGACTACATCGCGAGTCGCAAGGAGATCCTCGCCAAGCACAACCTGCAGGTGTGGACGATCTCGAACCACCTGGTCGGCCAGGCCGTCTGCGACGACCCGATCGACACCCGGCACAAGGACATCCTGCCGCCCAGGATCTGGGGCGACGGCGACTCCGAAGGCGTCCGCCAGCGGGCTGCCGAGGAGATGAAGGACACCGCCCGGGCCGCGGCGAAGCTGGGTGTCGAGACGGTGGTCGGCTTCACCGGCAGCAAGATCTGGAAGACCGTCGCGATGTTCCCGCCGGTGCCGGCGTCGATGGTCGACGACGGGTACCAGGACTTCGCCGACCGCTGGAACCCGATCCTCGACGTGTTCGACGAGGAGGGCGTGCGGTTCGCACACGAGGTGCACCCGTCCGAGATCGCCTACGACTACTGGACGGCGGTCCGAACACTGCAGGCCATCGGGCACCGGCCGGCCTTCGGCCTGAACTGGGACCCCAGCCACTTCGTCTGGCAGGACCTCGACCCGGTCGGCTTTCTGTGGGACTTCCGCGACCGGATCTACCACGTGGACTGCAAGGACGCGAAGCGGCAGGTCGGCAACGGCCGCAACGGTCGGATGGGCTCGCACCTGCCGTGGGCCGACCCGCGGCGCGGCTGGGACTTCGTGTCGACCGGCCACGGTGACGTGCCGTGGGAGGCGTGCTTCCGGATGCTCAACACGATCGGATACACGGGACCGATCTCGGTCGAGTGGGAAGACGCCGGCATGGACCGCCTGGTCGGCGCTCCCGAAGCGCTCGAGTTCGTCCGCCGGCTGGCGTTCGATCCGCCGTCGGCCGCGTTCGACGCGGCGTTCAGCGCCGGCGGCGACTGACGCCTCGCACTCGCGTGAGCCGTCCGCCAAATCGACGGGGGCAATTCGGCTCGGACACGGCACACTGGATCTCGAACCAAGTCGAGGTTGGTGACCGTGGCGCGGGGACTGGCACACGAGCTGGCGAGGTCGCCACTGCTGCCGGCTCCACGGCAGCCCGGGGACCGCCTCGACGCGACGCCCGACGGCGACGAACCAGCGCCGTCCGACATCGCCGACGACGCGGAGATCGTCCCGGCCCGTCGGTTGACGTCGCGCGAGCGCGCTCCGGATCTGGTCCGGCAATACCTGCGCGAGATCGGTCGGGTGCCGTTGCTGACCGCGGCTGGGGAGGTGGAACTCGCCCGAGCGGTCGAGGCCGGTCTCTTCGCCGACGACAGGCTCGCGACCGGGTCCGACCTCGACGACGGCCTCCGGGCCGAACTGCGCGAGCTGGCCCGGCAGGGCCGTGATGCCAAGCGTCAGCTCATCGAGGCGAACCTCCGGCTGGTCGTCTCGGTGGCGAAGCGGTACGTGGGCCGGGGCCTGCCGCTGCTCGACCTGGTCCAGGAGGGCAACGTCGGGCTGATCAGAGCGGTCGAGAAGTTCGACTACCTCAAGGGCTACAAGTTCTCGACGTACGCAACCTGGTGGATCCGCCAGGCGATCTCCCGGGCGCTGGCCGACCAGAGCCGCACCATCCGGATGCCCGTCCACGTCGTCGAGAGCATGAACAAGGTCCTCCGTGTGCAACGTCGACTCATGCAGGACCTCGGCCGGGACCCGACACCGGACGAGCTCTCCGCCGAGATCGGCATCGAACCGGAGCGGGTGGTCGACCTGCTCTCGTTCGCGGCCGAGCCCATCAGCCTCCACACTCCCGTCGGCGAAACACCGGACAACGAGCTCGGCGACCTGATCGAAGACGGCGACTCGGAGACTCCGGCGGAGTTCGTCGCGCAACTGATGCTGAAGGACCATCTGGACCAGGTCCTGGGCTCGCTCGGGGAACGTGAGCGAGCCGTCGTCCGCCTTCGGTACGGGCTCGACGACGGCGAGGCGCGCACCCTGGAAGAGGTTGGTCGTCAGTTCGGGGTCACGCGGGAACGGGTGCGGCAGATCGAGGCGAAGACCCTGGCCAAGCTTCGGCGCGGGCGGTTCGCTGCGTCGCTGCGCGAGTACCTACGTTGACCGAGCCGCGGATCCCTGATGGGATCGGGCGCGGCTCGTTCGAGCAGACCTGCCTCTTGGGGTAACGACATGCGCCGCACGCTTCGCGTCGGCATCGGCCTGGTCCTCGGGGCGATGGTGGTCGCTGGCTGCGGGGGCGAGGACGATGCGTCCGCCGGATCCGACCCCGGACGACGTCCAGACCGACTCCGCGAGTTCGCCGGATGAGGCCGAGGAACCGGAGGACGACAGTGACGACCCCGGCGACGGTGACGCCAGCGCGTTCTGCGGTCGGATCGCGCAGTTGCAGGCGGAACTCGACGATCCCACCGACGACGCCGACGTAGGGGTCTTGCTCGAGTCCATGCAGGAGAGCGTCGAGAGGTTATCCGCGCTTGAGGCGCCGACCGAGATAGCAGCCGACTGGGCGGCGATCATTCGTGCCTTCGAGTCGTTCGCCGAAGCGGCGGAAGGCATCGATCTGAGCGGTCCAGAGCAGTCGGTAGAACAGATGGAGGACCTGCTGAAGGAGTTCGACGAGAGCACAGCGGCCCTCGAGGAGGCCAGTTCGCGGGTCGACGCCTACGTCCGGGAGGAGTGCGGGATCTCCCTGGACTAGGTTCGAGTCGTGGCTGCGTTCCTCCGTCGTCGGCAGCGGATCGGCGGGCTCGAGCTGGACCCTGGTGAACGCCCGCTCGCATCCGCCAACACGGCGTCCGGTCCCGTGGTGGCGACTGACCGCCGGCTGGTGATCGCGTACCCGGACCGCGTCCACGCCGTCGGCTGGGAGGACGTGGAGCGTGCCCAGTGGGATCGGGACGGCGAGGTCCTCGTCGTCACGGAGACGGCCGCAGCCGGCTCACGCCCACCTGAGCACCGGCTACGGATCGAGGAGCCGGGCCGGCTGGTCGACGTCGTGCGTGAACGGGTCAACGCCAGCGTCGTCCTCACCCGGAGCATGATCATTTCAGGTGAACGTGGCGTCCGGGTGACCGGCCGTCGTCGCCCGGGACAGGACGGGCTTCGCTGGGTCGTGGCCGTCGATCCTGGACTGGACCTGGACGATCCGGCGGTACGTGCGTCGGTCGATTCCGCGGTGACGAGCGTTCGGGCCGAGGTGGAGTAGATGGAGCTCCCGCGGTTGGACTCGAACCAACAACCTGCCGGTTAACAGCCGGACGCTCTGCCAATTGAGCTACGCGGGATTTGGTGCACCAACAACGGGCGACCGACGCAGAAGGTTACCAGGGCGGCAGGGTCGGCTCCGAATCGCGTCAGACCCGTTCGAGCTCCGTCGGGATGGCGATCACGTCGACCATGGCGTCGTTGCGTAGAACGGTGAGTGGCAGCGGCGAGCCGATGGCGTCGGCGAAGAGCAACCGTTGCAGGCTCTCCGCCTCTGCGACGGGCGTACGGCCGGCGGACAGCACCAGGTCACCACTCTTCAGGCCGGCGCGGTCGGCCGGGCCGCCGCCGACGACCTGGACGATGCGAAGGCCGCTCCGCTGGCCGGTGCGTGCCGCTACGGACGCAGGAACCGGCGCAGGTGTGCTGACGAGGCCCAGGTACGCCCGCCGGACGCGGCCCTCGCGCATCAGCGTGCCGATGATCCGGTGGCTGGTGGCGTTGATCGGAACGGCGAGGCCGAGCCCGATTCCCGCGACGGCGGTGTTGATGCCGACGACGTGTGCCCGCGCATCGGACAGCGCGCCGCCGGAGTTGCCGGGGTTGAGTGCCGCGTCGGTCTGGATGACGTCCTCGACGACGCGTGCAGCATGGCCGTTCCGGGTCGGCAGGGAACGTCCGAGGCCGCTGACGACTCCCGCCGTGACCGAGCCGGCCAGCCCGAGCGGGCTGCCGACGGCCACGACGAGCTGGCCGACCCGCAAGGACTCCGCGTCGCCGAAGTGCGCGGCCTTGGGCGTGGCGCCGCGTGCGCGGATGACCGCGAGATCGGACAGGGGATCGGCGCCGACCACGTCGAACGGGCTCTCGACGCCGTTGGAGAACGCGACGGTGCCACCCCGACCGCTGTGGACCACATGGGCGTTCGTCACCAGGTGGCCGTCGTCGGTGAGGACGACCGCCGAGCCTGCGCCGTCGTAGCTGGACCCGCCGCGGGATCCACGGACGCGGACGCTCGCCACGTGCGGCAAGATCTCCCCGGCGACGTAGGTGACGATCCGGGAGTACGCGTCGAGGGGGTCTTCATCGCCTTCCCCGGGCTGTGGCGCCGGGGTCGTTCCGGGTTCGCTCACCTGCAGTTCCCGTCCGCACGATTACACAGTTACGAACTCAACGCGGTCAGGTGGCCGTCGTGTTCCCGGTCCGGCCGATGCCGAACGGCGCCGGCTCACTCGTCGCGTAGGTTGTCGAGCGTGGACCCGTCGCCCATACCCCCCACGGTGCGTTCGGATCCGGTGGGCATGATCTTGCGGCGCTTCCCGAGCAGGCCGCCGGCGGGCGCGGAGTCTCGCGCCATCATGCATGGGCGGTCGGTCGCCGGGCTGAGAGCGACAACGGCCTGGTCCATCTGCATCGCGAACCAGGCCTCGTCGCCCTCCCAGATCGGTCCCGGGTCTTGTCCGGAGCGGAGTGCCAGGGACGAACACATCGGGGAACACGACGAGGTCGGCGCCCATGGCCGCGGCGTCCTTGGTCAGGCTCTCGACGCGAGCGAGGTCGCCTCGCGGTCCATCAGTACGTAGCCGGCCTGCACGGCCGCGACGGTCATCTTCGCCAGGTGGCCGCACCTCATACCTGTGGAAGGAGCGTATGCGCCCGACCGCCGCCAGGCGATGGTTGGGTGAATCCGGAGCGGCGATCTTCGCGTGCTGGCCCTCACACCCCGATGAGCCGCCGCCCGTGGCGTGTCCTATCCTGCGGCGGGTGGTGCCTCCCGGCCGGGAGCGGCCAGGCGAGCGGTCCGCGGGGCGGTAGCTCAGCCGGTTAGAGCAGGGGACTCATAATCCCTGGGTCGCGGGTTCGAGTCCCGCCCGCCCCACTACCAGGTAAAACGCTGTAACTCGGTCCCGCACACGGGTCGTACAGGGGAGTATCCTCCCGTGCATGACCTTCGTCAATACCCCGCTGAACACGGACGTGGACCGGCTCGCCGGCCTCCTCGACGACTGGCGGACGCACCTGCGGGCCAAGCAGCGCCGCCCGGAAACCATCAAGTCCTACCTTGGCGTGGCCCGCACGTTCTGCGCCTACCTCGACGGCAAGGGCATGCCCGCCACCGCGGCCGGGGTGAAACGCGAGCACGTCGAGGCGTACCTGGCCGACCTGGTCGACCGCACCTCCCCGGCCAACGTCGCCAAGCACTACCGGTCGCTGCAACAGCTGTGGAAGTGGCTGATGTCAGACGGGGAGATCGCAGCCTCGCCGATGGCGCGGATGAGCCCGCCGGCCGTGCCCGAGCAGCCGGTCCCGGTGCTCGACGTGGACGCGCTGAAGGCACTGCTGGCGACAACCAGGGGCAACACGTTCGAGAACCGCCGCGACGAGGCGATCCTGCGACTGTTCCTCGACACCGGCATACGCGCCGGGGAGCTGCTCGGCCTCGACGTCGACGACATCGACCGGGAACAGTCGTGCGCGTTCGTGATGGGGAAGGGCGGACGCGGCCGCGCCGCCCCGTACGGCGTCAAGACGGCCGAGGCGCTGCGCCGGTACCTGCGCGCCCGCCGGCAGCACCCCAGCGCCGGGCTGAAGGCGCTGTGGCTGGGGAAACGGGGCCGACTCACCGACTCCGGTGTCCGGCAGATGATCGAGCGGCGCTGCGACGACGCGAAGATCCCGCACGTGCATCCGCACCAATTCAGGCACACGTTCGCGCACATGTGGCTCGCCGCCGGCGGGCAGGAGACCGACCTGATGCGCCTCGCCGGGTGGCGGTCGCGGGAAATGGTCGCCCGCTACGCCGCGTCGGCCGCCGACGAACGTGCCCGCGACGCGCACCGGCGGCTCGCGCTAGGCGACGAGCTATGACAACCCGAGCTCGTCCAGCGCCACCCGAAGATCGGCCACCGCCTCCTCCGGCGTCGAGCCCTCCCCGTGCGCGCCGACACCGAGGCGCAACTGGGCGTGGGCGCACCACACCCCGTCCTCGTCGCGCTCCAGCGCGTACGGGACATGGACAGTGCGCTCGGCTGCCGGTGGTGCCATGCTCGCCAGCATAGCCGGACC
>JBOGDS010000065.1:0-22693 GCA_050743075.1 Jiangellaceae bacterium
CCACATCCGCGAGCTCGAGGCCCTCGGCGACAAGGTCACCCTCCAACCCGCAGCCTGACACCAGCCATGCATACCCGGCTACGCCGGGAGCTGTCGGCTGCCCACTCACCATCCATTTTCGGATTAGAAACACAACCACATCCGCGAGCTCGAGGCCCTCGGCTACAAGGTCACCCTCCAACCCGCAGCCTGACACCAGCCATGCATACCCGGCTACGCCGGGAGCTGTCGGCTGCCCACTCACCATCCATTTTCGGATTAGAAACACAACCACATCCGCGAGCTCGAGGCCCTCGGCGACAAGGTCACCCTCCAACCCGCGGCCTGACACCAGCCATGCATACCCGGCTACGCCGGGAGCTGTCGGCTGCCCACTCACCATCCATTTTCGGATTAGGTGGACAGGAAGTACGCGGCAGCGGCGGTGTCGACCAGGTAGCAGACCGCGTACGCGACCGGGATCTGGTTCACGAACGTCTGCATGTCGTCGCTGGAGATCGACCCGGAACCGTTGATCGCGTCGGTGGCCACCCGATCACCGCCGACTGGGTGAGCCCGCCGGCCAGCAGGCCGGACCCCCAGCCCGGCGGGCGGCTGGTCCCGCAGAGCGAGATCGCCGGCACCATGAAGAACTTCCACGGCAGCCCGGCCGTCGGTAAACCGGAGCAGGTCGTGGCGGCACTCGGTGAGCTACGCGAAATGGGCCTGGCCTACGCGGTTTGCTACTTCCCCGAGATGGCATACGACCGCAGCGGCGTCGAGCTGTTCCAGCACGAGGTGATCCCTGCGCTCCGCTGAGCGCCCATCCCCGTGATCATCGGCACTTTCCGGCTACATAGGCCGCGAAGTGCCGCTGATCACTGGCCGGCGGGGCCGGTTGGCAGGGTCAGGACGCGGGCCATCAGCGCCGGGTCGACGTTGCCACCGGAGACGATCGCCACCGTCCGGCCGTGGACGACCGTCGGCCGCTCGAGGCAAGCGGCGACCGTCAGGGCTCCGCTGGGTTCGGCGACGACGTGGCTGGCCCGGGCCAGCACCAGCATCGCATCGAGGATGGACTGCTCGCTGACCGTGACGACGTCGTCGACGAGCCGCGCGATGTGCGGCCAGGTCAGCTCTCCGACGGCTGGTAGCCGCACGCCGTCGGCGATCGTGCGGTAGGTCAGCGCGGGGTCCCAGGCGACCCGCTCGCCCGTCGCGAACCCCTCGGCGAGGTCGCCGGCCAGCTCCGGTTCGACCCCGACGATCCGCACCTGCGGCCGCAGCGCCTTGACCGCCACGGCGACACCGGAGATCAGGCCGCCACCACCGACCGGCGCCAGGACCGTGTCGACACCGGGCAGGTCCGCCACGATCTCCAGACCGACAGTTCCCTGGCCGGCGATCACATCGGGATGGTCGAACGGCGGCACCACGGTCAGGCCGCGGTCGTCGGCCAACGCGGTCGTCCGGGCCTCCCGCTCCGTCCGCGGCACGATGACGATCTCCGCACCGAGCTCACGAGTCGCCTGGACCTTCACCTCCGGCGAGGTGTCAGGCATGACCACGACGGCAGGGATGCCGTAGGTGCGCGCCACCCACGCCAGGGCCCGGCCGTGGTTGCCGCTGGAGTGCGTGATCACACCACGCGCACGGGTGGCGGGCTCGAGCATGCCTATCGCGTTGAAGGCGCCGCGCATCTTGAACGCACCCGTGGGCTGCAGGTTCTCCGGCTTGAGCCAGAGCTGCTGGTCGGCCCACGGGCACGGCAGCAGCTGGGTTCTGACGACCCGCCCGGCAACCCGGGAAGCTGCCGCGCGCACGTCGTCGATCGTCACCAGCGTCGCGGCGTCAACCGGCTCGTCGACGTCCTCCACGCGACGATCCTCCCATCCGGCGGGCAGCGCCAGCCGTCGTTAGGCGCCGGCCGCGAGGCTCACATACGCTGGTCGCATGTGCATGTGCTCGCCCGCGCGGGCGACGCGTTGCGGATCCCGAGTCAAGGGTTGTGCACCATGACCAGGGCCCTGCCGATCGTGGTGGCCGTCGTCCTCGCCGTCTACGCGTTGATCGACTGCCTTCAAACCGACCCGGCCGACGCGCGTGGACCGCGGCGCGGCGTCTGGCTGGCCGTGATCGTGCTGATTCCGATCATCGGGCCGATCGCCTGGCTGATCGCCCAGCACGCACGGACCCGTCCGGTCCGTCCGCGTCCACAGCCACCACGGCCGGTTGCACCGGACGACAACCCCGAATTCCTGCGCGAGATCCGCGAGGTCGACGACAAGCACGCCCAGATGCTGGAGCAGTGGGAGGCCGACCTGCGTCGCCGCGAGGAAGAGATGCGCCATCCCCCCGACGGTGAGAACGACTGACGCCGACGCGGCGGCCTGGCTGTCCGCCGCTCACGTCGACTCTGCCGTGTACGAGTTGCGTCCCGACTACCGGGCGCTGCTCGTCGTCGCCGACGGGCTGGTGCCCGGGCCCAGCGATGCGACGAGTGACGGCCTGCTGGAGGCCGGCGAGCGGGAGGCGCTCGCCCGGCTGGCCGGCGCAGCGGCCGAGCAGCACCCGAACGTCGCAGCGTGGCGCGCCGCTTTCCGGGCCTTCGGTGCCAAGCCGCAGCGCACCCGCTCCAGCGTTGAGGCGCTGCTGCGCCGGGTCGCGCACGGGCTTCCCCGTGTCGACCGTCTCACCGACGCCTACAACGCGGTGTCGGTAGCACATGTCCTACCGCTCGGCGGCGAGGACCTTGATCATTACCGGGGACCGCTGCGCCTCACCCGAGCCACGGGCGACGAGCCCTTCGAGATCACCGCCGACGGCGAGGACGTCATCGACCATCCGGATCCGGGCGAGGTCGTCTGGGGTGACGACCTCGGTGTCATCTGCCGGCGCTGGAACTGGCGGCAGTGCACGAGGACCCGCCTGTCCGGTACCACCACCAGGGCGGTATTCGTCCTCGACTGCCTCGCTCCCATGACCGACGACGAGCTGAACACGGCGGCCGACGCCTTGCGGTCAGCCCTCCTGGCAACCAGCCCCCACGCCGCGTTCTCTGCCCGCCTGCTGGAGGTTCATGGCCCGCCGTCACAACCCCACACACCGCCGGCAATCAGAGCCCGCCGTACGCGTGCAAGCCGCTGAAGAAGACGTTGACGCCGTAATAGCTGAACAGCAGCGTCCCGTACGCGACGAGGGACACTGCCGACGCCTTGGACCCCCTCCACCCGGCCGTGGCACGCGCATGCAGGAACGCCGCGTACGCCAGCCAGGTGATCAGCGCCCACACCTCCTTGGGGTCCCAGCCCCAGTACCGGCCCCAGGAGGCCTCGGCCCAGATGGCGCCGAGGATCAGCGGCCCGAACGTCCACACGGGGAACGCTGCGGTGATCAGCCGGTAGGAGAGCCGATCCAGCTTCGTCGATGTCGGCAGCACACTGGCGAACCCGCCGCTGACGCCCTTCCGCTCTGCCCGCTCCGCGACGATCTGCAGGGCGCTGACGACGGCGGCCACGGTGAACAGACCGAACGCCGTCACCGCTGCGCCGACGTGGACCACCAGCCAGTACGAGCGAAGCGCCGGCAGCAGGGGTCCGGGAGCGACATACAGGACGGTGGCGGCGAGCGCCAGCGTCATGAAGATCAGCAGGACGACCCATACGGCCAGTGCGCGGCCCGCCTTCGTCCGGGCGACGGCGAGGAAGACCACCGACGCCACCAGCGCCGCGGTGATTGAGAACTCGTACATGTTGCCCCACGGCGCCCTCGAAACGGCGATGGCCCGCATGACGACCCCGACGGCGAGCAGCGCCGTGGCGAGCACGGAGACCGAGAAGCCGATGCTGGCCATCTGCCGCACCGGGCCGGCCTGACCCGGCCGGGCAGTCGGCGGATCGGCCACCGGTCCCGGCCGGGAGTCCAGGTCAGCAGCCGCGCCGGCCAGTACCCGCTCCCGGTCTGCCACTGTCGCCGCGCGAGCCGTCCGCACCAGGTACGCGGTCTCGGCGCAGTACGCGAGCCACGCCACCATGAACGCGGCGACCGCGCCCGAGACGACGTACCTGCTCCACTCGCCGAGTGTTGCGGCGTCCATGTCACCCCTCCACGTTTGCCGGACGGAGCCGCCTGCGCACGCCGTCTGCGATCTCGTCGACCTCCGAGTCGAGGTCGCCGCCCTCGGAGCGCTGCAGGGCCGCGACCTCGACCACCGTACCGCCGCCGGGCCCGTCCGCTACGCGTACCCAGAGCCGTCTGCGCCGGACGTAGAGCGAAGCGAGCAGACCAGCTACCGCGGTCAGCGCGCCGAGGAGGACGAACTCCTTGCCGGCGTTGCGCCCGATCTGGAACTGCACCCACGTGACGTAGCCGTCGAAGGTGACACTGCCGTACCCGTCAGGCAGCGCGACGGTCTCACCCTCGGTGAGCAGCGCCTGTAACGGCGAGCCGTCGGGCATCCGGAACTGCTCCAGCTCGCTCAGGTCCAGCCGGTACACCGACTGCGGCTCTCCGTCGTCGAGTCCCAGGTCGCCATGGAATGCGGTGAGGTAGAGCGCCGGGTTCTCTGCCCCCGGGAAGACCGACCGGGGACGTCCGTCGTCGACGACGGCCGTCGGGAGGAAGACTGCCTCGACACCGAGGTCCTCGCCGGTCGCGACGTCCGGAGCAACTGGAACCTTACGCACGCCGCGGTACGCCTCATCCTCGGGAAGGAACGGCACCGGGCCCTCGGCCAGCACGGTCCCGTCAGCGTCGCGCACCGTGATCATCGGCGCATAGCCGGGGTTGAGGATGTGGACCAACGTGCCGTCGATCCCGAGCGGCTCGTTCACCCGGATCGTGTGCTCCTCGGTAGCCGCACCGGGCTCGGGGGTCACCCGGACCGTCGCCTGGAAGTCGTCGGCCATCCCCAGCTGCGGGCCCGCGTCGACGAACTCCATCCGGAACTCGTCCAACTCGAGCGAGAACGGCGGCAGGTCCTTCGGGTCGAACAGGGCGCCGCTGTCGAACTCGTCGTACTGGATGACCGTGTTCGCGAAGCCGGATCCCGCAGCGACGATGACGGTGGCGCGGTACCCGAACAGGCTGCCGGCCGCCACTGCCAGCAGCACGACGACGACGGCCAGGTGGAACAGCAGGTTGCCGGTCTCGCGCAGGTGCCCGGCCTCGGCCGCCACCGCCCTTGGGCCGGGCCCGTCATGCGCAAGGCGGAAGCGGCGGGCGCGCAGCTCGGCGACGGCCGCGTCGAGCACCTCAGGGGGAGGGGCCACAACGTCGAACTGGCGGTGCGCGGGCATCCGCGAGAGCAGACGCGGTGCCGGCGGAGGCTGTGCCCGGATCGCGCGCCAGTGCCGCAGCGACCGGGGAAGGATGCAGCCGACCAATGACACCACGAGCGCGATGTAGATCGCTGCGAACCACGGAGCCGAAAAGACGTCGAAGAGCCCGAGCCGGTCGTACCACTCGGCGAGACCGGGGTTGCGCGTGCGGAAGTCCGAGACGGCGAGCGGGTTGACGTCGCGCTGTGGCACCACCGAGCCGGGAATGGCCGCAACGGCCAGCAGGAAGAGCAGGATCAGCGCGACCCGCATCGAGGTGAGCTGCCGCCACGCCCACGCGGCGGACTCCCGTGGTGTCAGCGCCTGCGGGCGGGCCGGCGGCTCCGGTGCCGCCGTCGTCGACGCTTCGCGCACGGTCACACGACCACCTCGAACCCGCTGATCCAGCCCTGCAGCGACGACACGATCTCGTTCCACACCCCGGTCACGAGCAGGAGACCGAGAGCCACCAGCATGGCCCCGCCGATCCTCAGCACCCACGCCTGGTGGCGTCGTACCCAGCCGAACGCCCCGAGCGCCCGCGGGTAGGCGAACGCGGCGACGATGAACGGCAGTCCGAGCCCCAGACAATATGCCAGCGACAGCAGCGCTCCCCGTGCCGCGCTGCCGTCGTCGAACGCAAGCGCCTGGACGGCGGCGAGCGTCGGACCCGTGCAGGCGGTCCAGCCGATTCCGAACAGCGCACCCACCAGCGGCGCGCCGGCCAGGCCGACCGCCGGTGACACGTGCCATCGCCACTCCCGCGCGGCGCCCGGCAGCCAGCCCACGTAGACCAATCCCAGAGCAATCAGCGCCACGCCCATGACCCTGGTGATCGCGTCGACGTTCTCGCGCAGCACCGAGCCGAGTCCGCCGAACAGGGCCCCGTACGACACGAAGACCACCGAGAAGCCGAGCACGAAGAGCAATGCGCCCAGGACGACCCGGGCCCGGCGCCCCTGCGTCAACTCGATACCGGACAGGCCGGTCACGTACGACAGGTAGCCGGGGACCAGCGGCAGGACGCAGGGGGACAGGAACGAGACCAGCCCCGCCACGGCTGCGATGGGAATCGCGGCCAGCAGGGACCCGGAGAGCACGGTGTCCGGGAAGGTGTCACCCATCGGTGGTCGCCGCGTCTTCGGCGGCGATGTCGGACACGAGGTCGAGCAGCGACGTCTCTGAGATCTCGCCGAGGATGCGGGCCGCCATCCGCCCTTCGCGGTCCACGACGAGCGTGGTCGGGATGGCCGTCGGCGGCAGAGTGTCGCGGAAGGCGAGCATCCGGCTGCCGGACTCGTCGACGACGCTCGGGTACGTGACCCCGAACTCGTCCTCGAACGCCTGCGCGTCGGTCTGGTTGTCGCGGACGTTGACGCCGACGAAGCGCACACCGTCGCCCGCGAGTGCCTCGGCGACGGCCTGCAATGCCGGCGCCTCGCGGCGACAGGGTGGGCACCACGAACCCCAGACGTTGAGGACGACGACGTCACCGCGGGCCGAGCCCAGGTCGAACTCCCCGCCGTCGAGCAACGGCCCGCCGAACTCCGGTGCTGCAACCCGTTCCCCGACGGGAATGATCGTCACGGCGCCGCTGCCTTCGACGTAGCGGGTCTCCGACCCGGCATCGTTGCGCTGCACCTGACCGTCAGCGCAACCCGCGAGGACGAGCACTGCACTGCCAAGGGCCGCGCCCAGGAAGGTTCCGCGCCGGCGGGGACTAGATCGATGGGGCGCGTCTCGTGCGACACGCCGGCGTGTCGCACCCACACGCGACCAGTCGATCTTGAAGGCAGGTCCGCGCATGACGTCAGGCCCCCGCGGCGAAGCGTTTGGTCGGCTCGGGCAACAGGTCGGCTGCAGGCTCGCTGTACGCGACCGAGACGATCTGCTCGTTCTCGTACGTGAACGTGGTCAGGCTCGCCAACGAGCACTGCCGCCTGCGTGGGTCGTGCCAGAGCCGCCTGCCCTCGACGGCGGACCGGACGATCCAGATCGGCAGCTGATGCGAGACCAGCAGTGCCTCATGGTCCTCGGCGGCCTTGCGGGCGTCGGCCATAGCGGCGCGCATCCGCGCGACCTGCTCCACGTACGGCTCGCCCCACGACGGCCGGAACGGGTTGCGCAGGTGCTTCCAGTGGGAGATCCGGCGCAGTGAGCCGTCGCCGACGCCGAACGTGAGCCCCTCGAAGACATTGGCAGCCTCGATCAGCCGCTCGTCGAGCGCCACGTCGAGCCCGAGCTTGTCGGCGATCGGGACCGCGCTCTCCCGGGCCCGTTCGAGCGGCGACGAGACCACCCGCACGATGTCGCGGTGGCCGACGGTCTCAGCGATCCGACGGGCCATCGACACCCCGCGCTCGGACAGGTGGTAGCCCGGTAGCCGCCCGTACAGGACGCCGGTCGGGTTGTGCACCTCTCCGTGGCGCAGCAGATGGACGCGGGTCGTCGACGGAGTCACGCGTCGTCCTCCACCGAGATGCCGGCCCGGGCCGCGGCGCGTGCCGCCTCGGGGAGGGCTGTTGTCACCCGGTCCAGGGCGTCGCCGTCGTGGGCAGCCGAGACGAACCACGCCTCGAACGCCGACGGCGGCAGGTACACGCCGCCGGCGAGCATCGCGTGGAAGAAGGCAGCGAAGCGCGCGACGTCGGTCCGCTTGGCGGCGGCGAAGTCGGTGATGTCATCGTGCGAGTCGACGAAGAAGACGCTGAACAGGTTGCCGGCGTACTGGACGACGTGAGGGACGCCTTCGGCGGTGAGCGCTTTGGTGACGAGGTCGCCGACGGTCCGCGCCGCCTCGTCGACGCGTTCGTACACGGTGTCGTCGGCCAGCCTCAGCGTCGCAAGCCCGGCCGTCGTCGCGACCGGGTTACCGGACAGCGTGCCGGCCTGGTAGACCGGACCTGCGGGAGCGAGCAACTCCATCAGCTCGGTCCGGCCGCCGAAGGCCGCAGCCGGGAAGCCTCCGCCCATCACCTTCCCGAAGGTCGTCAGGTCGGCCTCGACCCCGTCGAGTCCGTACCAGCCGGAGCGCGAGACTCGGAAGCCGGTCATGACCTCGTCGAGAATCAGCAGCGCACCGTGCTCCTGGGCAGTGTTGCGGAGGAGCGCGTTGAAGCCCGCGGCCGGAGGAATGGCGCCCATGTTCCCGGCTGCCGCCTCGGCGATCACGGCGGCGATCGCGTCGCCGTGCTCGGCGAAGGCTTCTCGAACGGCGGCCGGTTCGTTGTATGGCAGCACGATCGTGTCGACCGCGCTGGCCTCCGTCACGCCGGGCGAGTCGGGGAGCGCGAAGGCGGCGACGCCGCTGCCCGCGCTGGCGAGCAGCGCGTCGACATGGCCGTGGTAGTGCCCGGCGAACTTGACGACCTTGGGTCGACCAGTGGCCGCGCGGGCGAGCCGGACGGCGCTCATCGTCGCCTCCGTGCCGCTGGAGACCAGCCGGACCTGTTCGGCCGCGGTCCGCCCGACGATCTCCTCGGCCAGCTCGACCTCGGTACGAGTCGGCGTTCCGTACGACGTGCCGTGCGCGACCTGACGGGCCACGGCCTCGGTCACCTGCGGGTGGGCGTGGCCCAGGATCAGTGGGCCCCACGAGCACACCAGGTCGACGTACTCGCGCCCGTCGGCGTCGTACACGTATGGTCCGAGCCCGCGGGTCATGAACCGCGGCGTGCCACCCACCGCTCGGAACGCCCGCACCGGCGAGTTCACCCCGCCCGGCGTGACGGCGAGCGCTCGCTCGAACAGGGCGCCGCTCGCGGGTGCCTCGTACGGGAAGGTCACACGCGCCATTGTGGCAACCGCTGCGGTGATGCGCGTGCCCACCCTCACGCTGACGCATACCCGGCTACTCTCGCGTCGATCACCGCTACTGCCCGAACGCGTGTCGGCGGAGGGGAGCCAGGGATGGCGGAGCGGGACGAGAGCCTGGACACCGGCTCGGACGGACGCACGGAGCTGCGGGTCCACGGTGTCAGCGGCACGAGCGCCGAGACGATCCTGGCCCATCCGTTGCTCAAGCGGGTGGCCGGCGACGAACGGGCCGCGTTCTACCGGCGCTGGTACCCGGGAGGACGGTCGGCGGATCTCGGCCGGCACGGTCGGCTGGAGGCCTACAGCTGGGGCGGCCTGACCTCCGGCCCGGCCGCGCGTGGGGCCTGGCTGCTGCTCTTACCGCTCATGTTGATCAACCTGGCCCACTGGATGCTACCGGCGGTGCCGGCGGGTGCGTCGCGGCGTCAGGTCGTCGCAGGGCACGCGGCTGCCGTGCTGCTGCGCCTGATGGGCCTGGTCCTGACGGTCACGTTCTTGCTGACCGCCGTGCTGATCGCGGTCGACCTGGCCGGCTGGCAATGCGGCCGCATCGCCCGGTGCGCGACGTCGACGCCGTTGCTCGGGCTTCTTGCGGATGGCTTCCTGTCGAGCGCCGGTCGGCGGATCGCCGTGTCGGCAGTGGTGCCGCTCCTGGTCGTGCTCCTGGTCGGGATGGTCGGGCGCCGCACTCCACGCACCACCGAGCCCGCTCCGGACGCGACCGTTCCACAGGCCGACAAGCTGCCGCTCGCCGGCAGGCATTTCTGGCGAGGCAACCCCGGCATGCTGATGCTGCGCACGTCGCACGTGGCCGCGGCAACCGCCCTACTGGCCGGTCTCGTGGCCTGGCCGGCGACGAACCTGGTGGCCACCGGCGCCGCTCAGGTGCTCGGCGCGGCGGTCTGCCTGGGCGCGTTGGCCATCCTCGCTTACGCCGTCGTCCTGGTCGCCGCCGAGGCCGTGACCGGGCGCGGCGCTAGCGCGGCACTCGAGCAGCGGACGCCGTGGCTCATCGCCGCCAGGGGTGCGACGTACGCCCGGCGCACCGCGCTCGTGCTCCTGGCGATCTCGATGGTCTACTCGGCCTGGGGGTGGGACTGGGTGGGTGCGCAGCGCGACGTGGGCCGACTCCCCGGCCTACGCGCCGCGATCCTCATCTCGTTCGCGATCGGAGTGGCGGTGCTGCTCCTGCTGGCGATCGCCGTTGTCGTGCAGCGGCCCTGGGCTCAGGGCGACCGGACCGACCCGGGCAGCCAGGTCGCCGTGCGAGGTCTTGGCGGACCTGCGGTGGCCACGGTCGCGTTCATCGTGGCGGGCGGGTTCTCTGCCGGCATCACCTACCGCATCGCCGAACTGATGGGATACCCCGTCATCAGCTCGTCGACCGCGGCCGCGGACCTCGAGCGCGACCGGCTCATCGCCGCCGACCCGTCACAGCCGTTCGAGCTGCGGGTGGCCGCTGCCACCGACGAGATCCCGATGATCGTCCCGCCCTCGTTCGCGTGGGCAGGTGCGGCCACCACGACCATCGCAGTCTCACTGGTCGTCATCGGGATCGTCGTCGTCCTCGGGGTACGGAGCCGTCTCGGCACACTGGCGGACGAGGTCTTGCGCGCCCGCCCGGACGAGGCGGTAGGCAGGTCTCCTGCCGATCCCGACGTCCGCAGGGTGGCCAGCGCGGTCGGGTGGGCATCGCTCACCGACGGCGTCGGAAGGATCGTCGGCCGCGTCGTCCTCGTGTCCGGCGCCGTGCTCCTCGGCCGGCTCGTCGTCTACGCCGCCGGGGAGAACAACTGGCGCTTCGTCGAGGAGCCGCCGCTGTCGACTGTGACCGCGTTCGGCACATGGATCATGGGACTGTTCGCGCTCGGCCTGGTCGTTCTCGCGTGGCAGTCCGCCCGCAGCCCGGCGTTGCGACGCACCGTCGGCATTCTCTGGGACATCGGCAGCTTCTGGCCGCGGGCGGCGCATCCGCTCGCGCCGCCGTCGTACGGCGAACGAGCCGTGCCGCAGCTCGCCGCGCGTGTCACGGAGCTGGCGGGCTCACCCTCCGCGCGCGTCGTCCTGTCCGGCCACTCCCAAGGGTCGATCCTCGTCGCCGCCGCCGTCCTGCACCTGGAACCGGAGACGGCCCAGCGGGTCGAGCTGCTGACCCACGGCTCACCGCTGCGCCGGTTGTACGCCCGCTTCTTCCCTGCGTACCTCGGCCAGGACGCCCTGCTCGCCGCACGTGATCGGGTCGACGGACGGTGGCGCAACCTCTACCGCGACACCGATCCCATCGGCGCCTGGGCGCTCGACCCGGCGACCGCTCCCGACCCGCCCGTCGACCGTCACCTCGTCGACCCACCCACGCTCGCAGACGAGATCGCCGGCCACTCCGACTACTGGTCCGACCCCGGCTACGCCCGCGCTCTGGTCGATCTGAGCGGCAGCCACCCGAGTCGCGATCAGAAGTAACCCGCCGTCGACGAACGACCAGACGGCTGAACGCACCGTTCCGCCATCAGGCTCCCCAGCGCCAATGGCGACGATGCGCAGACAGCGACCACGCGCTGACAGGTCCGAGGTCGGGAACGCGCGGCAGATTGCCCGTCGTGGCAAGCCGCAGGTACCTCCTCGTCGGAGGAGTGCGATCCGATCTCGGTCAGCCGACCTCCGCGGCTCGGATGCCCAGGGCCAGGCCTGGGCACATGTGGCCGTGGAAGGCGGCGACCTTCGTCAGGGTTTCGTGGTCGGTCATCGCTGCTCCTCAGCTAGGCCGGTACGCCATCAACAGATCCTCCGGGCCGATGACGCGTATGCCGGCCGTCGTCGAGCCGGTTCGGCTCACAGCGAGCATTGGCGTTGCATCATCGGCCCCGGGGAGGCGGGATCGGTCGACGACAAGCTGGGTGAGATCGTGCGAGTCGAAGGGCCGATTGTCGCGCCACTTGATGGACCCGACGAGGGTGATCTCCTTGGCGACTGGCTCACGATCGGCTCCGACGATGTCGACCTCAGGATCATTTGACCGTGTCCAGTACCCGCCAACGGCCCCGGTAGCCGGCGGAAGGTAGCCGGCGGGTAGTCGTCGCAGCGCCTCTCGTACGACTGGCTCGATGGCCTGACCACGCCACGAGCTCCATGATGTCTCGATCCGTCGAAGGACGAGGTCGCCACGCGCCCGCTCGATCTCGGGCAGGTGCGGTCCGAGGAATGCCAGCCAGAAGCGTAGGTGTGGATCGGCCACGGCATACCGGGTCTCCCGAGACGGCCGCGTCGAGAGCGGAATGGTGGCCGTGACGATCCGCTTGGTGGTGAGCAGCGCCAGTGCCCGCGTCAGGGATGCTTGCGGTACGCCGCCAGCGGCACGACCAATCGGTGAGAACGCGCGCTCGCCGGCGCCGATCGCACCGAGCACGCTTCGGGCGTGGGAGTCGCCGGGGAACTCGGCCGCGAGTGACCGTTCACCGCTGACGAGCAGAGCCGACGTGGGGTCATTGACGGCCTCGTGGAGGTAACCCATGACCGAGGTGCCAGAAGGCCACTCGCCCAAGATCAATGGAAGGCCGCCCGAGACCAGGAACGCATCGAACGCCTCTGCGGGATCTAGCGCCAGCATCGCTTCCACGTCAGCTGGACTCAGCGGCGGCACGACCATTTCCGTTGCGCGCTGGTGAAACGGACGCCCGTACTCGTTGAGCGCCTCCATCATCGCGAGGTCCGAACCGATGCAGATCAGCAGTGTGGGACACCGGGACAGCTCCCGATCGAAGAGTTTCTGCAGGGTGCCTTCGAACCCCTGGTCGTTGGCGATGAGGTAGGGCATCTCGTCGAGCACGACAATGCTGGGCTGGCCTTCCGGGAGTGCGGTGACCAGCAAGTGGAGGGCTGCGTCCCAGCTTGCCGGCAGCTGGTCGTCAAAGGCGGCGGCGCCGGGTAGATCCGAGTTGCGTCCAGCTTCCACGAACAGCCGGAGGTCGGCTGCGAGCGAGGGCTGAGCCGAGGCGGTGAAATAGAGGTAGGGCACTCCAGCACGTTCGACGAACTCCTCACCAAGCCGTGACTTGCCTACCCGGCGCCGGCCGCGAACCAGCACGGCTCGCCCCGGCCGGCCCGCCCGTCCCCCGTCCTCGACGCGCCGCAGCAGTCTTCGCAGAGCGGCCAGCTCGCGGTCACGACCGACGAAGTCAGCCACAACATCTCCAAAGACACTCACACGTGAATCACTCACCGCTGAGTGTATCGCCCGTGAGTGTCTACGGCAATGAGCAGGGTACGGCGGTGCATGGCAGAGATGCACGGACTGCCGCTGTCGGGCAGTTGGTCGTCCGCCTGCCCGCGCACCGCGCCCGATGGCCGGGCACCCACACGCCGAGGCGGATACCAAGTTTCTGTAACACCGGGTGCGGCGTCAGCCGACCGGGCGGATCTCCGTGCCGTCCTCGCGGCCGGTGATGAAGGCGTGGTCGGGATGTTCCCGGCGAAGCCGCCCCCGGTGTAGCACCAGGCGTCGAAGACATCGGCGTTGTACACCAGGCTCGGTGTGGGGTAGTAGAGCGGGAGCAGCGGCAGGGTCGGCCGCGACGTTCTCCTGCATGAGGGCCACGATCTGCATGCGCTCGTCCTCGTCGAGGGTGATCAGCTGCTCGTGTGCGAGCTGGTCGAGCTCGGCGTTCTCACAGCCCTGCGCGTGCCGGGTGATCTCAGTGAACGACGCGTACACGCGGCGCATGTAGTCCGGGTAGCCCCTCAGTCCACCGGCGGTGATGAGCGACAGCTGCGTGTCGCCGGCGATCACGCGCTGGTTGAAGGTCGGGGTGTCGAGCGGCTGGACGGAGATCTCGATCCCGAGCTGACCCAGAGCTCCCGTCAGCAGCTCGGCGGTCGGGCGACCAGCGGCGGGCCAGTGGTGACCAGCAGCTCGAAGCGCAGCGGCGCGCCGTCGGGACCCTGGCGCGGCCCCTCGCTATCTTGGCGCGGGTACCCGGCCTCGTCGAGCAGGCGGTTGGCGGCCGCCGGGTTGAAGGCGTACTGCTCGACGTCGACGTGGAACGGGTCGCCGGGCGGGATCCAGTCGGGGTCGCCCGGCGTGCCGGTGCCGCCGAGCAGGCGCTGCACCAGGTCACCCCGGTCGATGGCCATGGCGCAGGCTTGGCGGAAGCGAGGTTCGGCCAGCGGCCCGCCACGCGCCAAAACTCCAGTACAGGCCCAGTTGGAAGGCAGGGAGCCCTCGAGGTAGGTCATCTGGAGCGCCCACAGCGCGGTCATCGCGTCGTCGGGCGCGGCGCCGTCGAGCCGCTCCAGCAGCCGCCGATAGGCGAGGGCCGCCGGATGCGGCGGGATGCCCAGGTCGAGCCCCGCCCGTGGCGAGCTCCTCGAACCAGCCCAGCTCGTCGACCAGCGCGGCGGCGACCGTGCCGAGCACGTGCTGCGCTGGCCGCGGTGCGCGCGCGAGCAGTCGCGCCTGGAACCACAGGAGATAGCCCACGAAACGGTGGTCCTGGGCCAGCCAGGTGTCGAACGCCGCGCGGGGCAGCGTGCCGTCGCGCATGCCGACGAGAAACGGGTGCCGGGTAGCCCGCTCCCACAGCTCAGGCACGGCGCGAGCCCATATAGGGTTGGTGGTGCACCACGCGGGAGCTCGGACCATCCGGGCTGAGAGGGCGGCAAGCACGGGGCCGCCGACCGCTCGAACCTGACCGGGTAATGCCGGCGTAGGGAGCACACGTGAGCACCTCGTCCACCGCCCACCACACGTCCGCCGAGGCGCCGGTCACGCTGGCCGGGGTGCCGCCGCGGACCCTCGGGCTGCGCGAGAGCCTGGGCCTGTGGGGCAACCTCGGCATCAGCCTGCTGCTCCCGGTCGCCGCGACCTTCGTCGTGCTGGCGAACCGCTCGCTGTGGGTCACGGTCCTCGCGATCGTCGTCGGTGCCGTGATCGGCTCGGTCCTGCTGGGGCTGGGTGCCGCGGCCGGGGCACGCGAGGGTGTGCCGGCGATGGTGCTGCTGCGCGGTCTGCTCGGGCGCCGCGTGTCCTACCTGCCGACCGCGTTCAACCTGGTGCAGTGCGTGGGGTGGGCGACCTTCGAGATCGTGGTCATCGCTGAGGCCGCGTCCCGGGTCCTCGGCGCCCTGCGCTGGCCGTTCGTCCTGGCCGCCGGGGCTGCGGCGACGCTGATGGCGTTGCGCCCGCTCGGCGTCGTCCGGGTGCTCGCCCGTTACGCCGTCTGGGCCGCGCTCGCCGCGGTGGTCTACCTCTTCGCCCAGGTGCTGACCGAGCCGCTCCCGCAGGTGACCGAGGGTGGTGCCGCGACGTTCTGGCCCGCGGTCGACATCGTCATCGCGCTGCCGGTGTCCTGGTTCCCGCTCGCCGCTGACTACAGCCGGCACGTCCGTGGCGCGCGCCCCGCCTTCGTCGGTGCGGCCGCAGGCTACGGCGCCGCCACGATCGCGTTCTTCGTCCTCGGCGCGCTGGCGCTCGCCGCATACGGGGCCGCCGGGCTGGACGTCATCGACGCCCTGCTCGCGGTGCCGCTGGGGGCGGTGGCTGTCCTGCTGCTCGTCGTCGTGGAGGTGGACGAGGCCTTCGCCAACATCTACTCCACGGCCGTGTCGTCGCAGAACCTGGCGGCGCGGCTGGACCGTCGGGTGCTCGCCGTGGCGGTCGGCGTGGTCGCCACCGCGCTCGCGCTGAGTTTCGACATCGCGTCGTACGAACCGTTTCTCTTCCTCATCGGTGCGGTCTTCGTGCCGCTGGTCGGCGTGTTCGCCGTGGCCTACTACCTGCTGCCGCGCGGCGCGTGGGACGTCTCCGACGGCGCACCGGCACGCCCGCTGCTCCTGCTGGCGTGGGCGGCCGGCTTCGTCGCCTACCAGCTGACGCTCCCGACGCTGTTCTTCACCACCGGCCAGGGATGGACGCAGTGGTGGACCGATCGGCAGCAGGACCTGGGCATCGACCCGGCCAACGGCTGGTCGGCCTCGTTGGTGAGCCTCGCCGTCGCCGCTGCCCTCACCGCGCTGGTGAGCCTGCCGCGGCTGATCCGCCGATGAAGTCGATGACGGGGACCCGGCTGCACGTGCTGACCGACGCGCGCGAGGGTCGCGACGCGCTGGGCGTGGTAGCGGCAGCCGTCGGGGCAGGTGCCCGCGTGGTCCAGGTGCGCCGCAAGGGATGCACGGACCGCGAGCTCTACGAGTTCGCCGCCCGGGTCGTCGAGATCTGCGACGAGCACGGGGCGTGCTGCATCGTCAACGACCGCATCGACGTCGCCCTCGCCGTCGGGGCCGCCGGCACGCACCTCGGCGCCGACGACCTGCCCGTCGAGGTCGCCCGGCGCGTGGGAGGCCCGGGCCACCTGGTCGGTGGCACTGCCCGTGATCCGCAGCGCGCGGCCGAGCTGGCCGCGGCGGGAGCCGACTACCTCGGAGTCGGGCCGGCTTACGCCACCGGCACCAAGGACGGCCTGCCCGACCCGCTCGGGCCCGAGGGTGTCGCTGCCGTCGCGCGCGCGGTGGACGTGCCGGTTATCGCCATCGCCGGCGTGACGGTCGAGCGGGTGCCCGAGTTGCTCGCGGCAGGCGCCCACGGCGTGGCCGTCGTCGCCGCGGTGTCCGGGGCGGGCGACCCGGCCGAGGCGACCCGCGCGCTACTGCGCGCGCTGGGAGAGCTGCCATGACCGATGTCCTGGTCGCCGGTGGCGGCCTGATCGGGCTCTCGGTCGCCTGGCGCGCCGCGCAGCGGGGGCTGTCGGTCACCGTCGTCGACGAGGCGCCGGGCGCCGGTGCGTCCTACGCCGCCGCCGGCATGTTGGCGCCGGTCACCGAGGCGGCGTACGGGGAGGAACCGCTGCTCGCGCTGTGCCGCGCCTCGCTCGAGCGCTACCCGGCCTTCGTGGCGGAGGTGGCCGCTGCCAGCGGGATGGACGTCGCGCTGCGCACGGCCGGCACGCTGCTGGTCGGCTTCGACGATGACGACATGCGCGCGCTGGAGGAGCTGCACCGCTTCCAGCTCGAGCTCGGCCTGAGCGCGCAGCGGCTGACCGCGCGGGAGGCCCGGCGGCGCGAACCCTCTCTGACACCGCGCCTGCGCGGCGGCCTGCACGTCCCCGGTGACCGCTCGGTCGACCCGCGCCAGCTGCACGCGGCCCTTCTGCGCGCGGCCGAGTCGTCCGGCGTGCGGGTCGTCCGCGCCCGCGTGGGCTCGCTCTGCACCGACGGGTGCCGCGCCACCGGGCTGCGGCTGGTCGACGGCCGCGAGCTGCTCGCGGGGTCCGTCGTCCTCGCGCTCGGCGCGTGGAGCGCGTCGCTGCCCGGCGTGCCTGCCCTGCCGGTGCGCCCCGTAAAGGGGCAGATCCTGCGGCTGCGCGGCACGGACGGGCTGCTCGACGGCACTGTTCGGGCTCTGGTGCGCGGGCGGCACGTCTACCTCGTTCCCCACGCCGGGGGCGGCCTCGTGCTCGGAGCCACCGTCGAGGAGAAGGGCTTCGACGGCACCGTGACCGCGGGCGCGGTGCACGACCTGTTGCGCGACGCGATCGAGGTCGTGCCGGCGGTGACCGAGCTGGAGCTCGTCGAGACCCTCGCCCGCTGGCGGCCCGGCACGCCCGACAACGCTCCGCTGCTCGGCAGCTCGCCGCTGCCGGGGCTCGTACTGTCGACCGGGCACTACCGCAACGGCGTCCTGCTGGCACCGGTGACAGGTGATGCCGTGGCGACGCTGCTGACCGACGGGGCGCTGCCCGAGGAGGCCGCGCCCTTCAGAGCCGACCGGTTCGAGAGGTGAACACATGAAGGTGTTGGTGAACGGCGTCCCGAGCGAC
Source organism: Jiangellaceae bacterium (assembly GCA_050743075.1). GTDB lineage: Bacteria > Actinomycetota > Actinomycetes > Jiangellales > Jiangellaceae > JBOGDS01. The sequence goes on from JBOGDS010000065.1 coordinate 17,921, forward strand.
ATCGCCGAGGGAACGACCGTCGCGGAGCTCGTCGACGCGCGCGCAGAACAGCAGCGGTGGGTCGCGGTGGCGGTCGACGGTGACGTCGTGCCCCGCGGCACATGGACGGCGAGGATGCTGGGGGACGGCGACAGCGTCGAGGTCCTGGTCCCCGTGGCGGGAGGCTGACCCGGTGATGGAGACCGATGACGTGGTGCCTGCGCTCGCGCGGGAGGAGGCGGCCGATCCTTTCGTGCTGGCCGGCGAGACCTTCACCTCGCGGCTGCTGCTCGGCACCGCCGGTGTCGCGAGCCTCGAGGCGTTGCAACGCGCGATCGTGGCGTCCGGCACGCAGCTGGTCACGGTGGCGCTGCGACGTGTGGAGGCCTCGACGAGCGGCTCGCTGCTCGACGTCCTCGAGCGGTGCGGCGTGCGGCTGCTGCCCAACACCGCCGGTTGCAGAACTGCCCGCGAGGGGGTCGTCACGGCGCGGCTGGCGCGCGAGGCCTTCGGTACCGACTGGGTGAAGCTCGAGGTGATCGGGGACGAGGACACGCTGCTGCCCGACCCGATCGAGCTGGTCGACGCCGCCGAGCAGCTCGTCGCCGACGGCTTCTCGGTGCTCGCCTACACCAACGACGACCCCATCACCGCACGACGGCTCGCCGACCTCGGCTGTGCGGCCGTGATGCCGCTGGGCTCCCCGATCGGCAGCGGCCTCGGCATCCGCAACCCGCACAACATCGCGCTCATCCGCGAGCAGGTGCAGGTGCCGGTCGTGCTCGACGCCGGCATCGGCACCGCCTCCGACGCGGCCATGGCGATGGAGCTCGGCTGCGACGCCGTCCTGCTCGCGTCGGCCGTGACCCGGGCCCGTGACCCCCAGGGGATGGCGCTGGCCATGCGGCACGCCGTCGAAGGAGGCCGCCTCGCCCGGGGAGCCGGGCGCATCCCGCGCCGGTGGCACGCGCAGGCCTCGACGCAGGTCGCCGGGATGCCGCAGCTGTGAGATTGCCGCGGCTGCTGGTGCTGACCGACCGCACGATGTGCGAGCGGCCGTTGGTCGACGTCGTCGCCGACGCGGTCATGTCCGGCGCCCGGGCCGTCGTGCTGCGGGAGAAGGACCTGCCGTTCGAGCAGCGTGCCCGCATCGCAGTGCGGCTGCGCTGCCTCCTGGACCCCGTCGGGGGCCTGCTCGTCATGGCCGGTCCACGCGGCGACGCCGTGCACCTCTCGTCCTCAGATCCCTTGCCGTCGCCGCGCCCCGCCGTCGTCGGCCGCTCCTGCCACGACGCCGACGAGGTGGCCAGGGCCGGTGCCGAGGGTTGCGACTACGTCACCGTCTCACCGGTGTTCACCACCGCGTCCAAGCCAGGCTACGGCCCTGCCCTCGACCCCAGTGGGCTGACCGCCTTGCTGACCGGCTGCCCACCCGGGTACGCGCTCGGGGGCGTGCTGCCCGAGCACGTCGCGTCCTGCCGAGCCGCCGGCGCCCACGGCGCGGCCGTGATGGGCCCGGTGATGCGCGACCCGCAGATCGTGTCCCGGTACCTCGACGCCCTCGCGGAGGTGGCCGCGTGACCCCGTTCGTCGCGCTCACGATCGCCGGCTCGGACTCCAGCGGTGGGGCCGGCATCCAGGCCGACCTCAAGAGCTTCGCCGCGCTCGGCGTCTTCGGAACGTCGGCAATCACGGCCCTGACGGCACAGAACACCCGAGGCGTGCGGGCGGTGCACACCGTGCCCGCCCATGTCGTCGTCGCGCAGGTCCAAGCGGTCCTCGACGACCTCGACGTGCGATCGGTCAAGACCGGGATGCTGGCGACCGCCGACGTGGTGCGCGCGGTCGCCGAGCTCGCTCGGGCCGGCCGGCTGCCACGGCTCGTCGTCGACCCGGTCATGGTGGCCTCCAGCGGCGACCGGCTGCTGGAGCAGGTGGCTGAGCGCGCGTACGTCGACGAGCTGATCCGGCACGCCACCGTGTTGACGCCCAACCTGCGCGAGGCCGAGGTGCTGCTCGGCGCCTCGGTCGGCACGCTCGAGGACCAGCGCGAGGCCGCGCGGGCGTTGGGTGCGCTCGGTCCCCGCGTCGTCGTGGTCAAGGGCGGGCACGCGGTGCGCGGCGCGGAGGGCGTCGCGGTCGACGTGGTGTGGGACGGCACAGCCGTGCGCGAGCTGCACGCGCCGCGCGTAGAGACCGTCAACAACCACGGCAGCGGCTGCTCGTTCGCGTCCGCCGTCGCAGCGGGACTTGCCACCGGGCTCGAAATCTGGCCGGCACTGGAGCAGGCGAAGCGCTTCGTCTGGCGAGGCATCAACGGTGGCGCCCGGTGGCAGCTCGGCGGGGGACCCGGACCCCTCGACCACCTTGGTTGGGAAGCGGCCACCACCGACTGACCCTGGCCGCCCGGACCTTGCCGATGGTCGGCGCGATCACCGGGAGCAGACGGCGCGTACCTGACGCCGACCGCGACTCCTACGCCGGGCTCGACCACTCCTACGTCCTACGTCCATGACGTCGAGCAACGCGCGACGTTCGACGCCCTTCACCCGGAGCTCTTGCCCGGCTACGACACGCGACAGCGGCGTTCGCGACGCAGCGGCTCTCGCACTACTGGTCCCACGCCGGTGCCGGTGCGCGAGCGTCTCGAACGTCGCCTCGTCAGTAGCGGCGCGCTCACGTGCCCGGCTCGCTTCGCCGGACCTGTTGCACAGCCCAGGTGTTCCCGTCGGGGTCACTGAACAAGACGAACGAGCGGTAGTCGCGGTCTTCCGGGTCCGGGCCCGGCACCGGCCCGCCGCCCTCGATATGCTGCACTTCGCTGGCGTCCACACCTCGCTCGGCGAGTTGGGCACGTGCGGCCTGGATGTCGGGGACGACCAGGTGCAGGCCCCGGACGGACCCCGCTGCCGCGTCAGTGATCCCGACTCCGATCGAGATCGAACAGGCCGAGCCCGGCGGCGTCATCTGCACGACGCGGAACGCGTCACCGGCCGTGTGGTCGTTCCCGAACGGAAAGCCGGCGCCACCCTGCGCCCAATAGGCGCCGATCCCGACATACGCCAGCGATGAGCCGAGAGCGGTGTACGTCGCCCACGATGGCCAACGGCGCCAGAGCCTGGCGAACGGGGCAGTTCGGGGGCCCTGCCTGGCGGCCGTTCTGTCGTGGGTACTTCCTGGTCAGCGTGTTGTGGCGCTCGTCGTAGAGTCCGTCTGCAACGTTGTTCCTGCGTAGTCGCGACCCGTGCATGGACCAGACAGTGCCAAATGGTATGGTGGTCATTCGTGCTGAGCATCGCGGGAGGTGTGTCATGGCCGATGACCCGAACGGCGGCCGGATCGCCTGCGACGACTACCTGGACCCGCCGTTCCGCAGCTACCACCGGTCGATCGAGATCGCCGCCCCACCGGTGGTGACGTTCCGCTGGCTGTGTCAGCTGAAGACCGCGTCCTACAGCTACGGGGACGCCGGCAGCCAGACCCTGCCCCCCCGGGGGCGGACGAGCTTGCCGTGGGACAGCCCTTCCTCGTGTTCGAGATCGTCGAGTTCGAGCCCGGCCGGCATATCACCGGGCGCATCCCGCCGGCGGGTCGACGCCGCTACGGGACGATCACGGCCACGTACCGGGTCGATCCGAGCGCTGGCGGGAGCCGGATCGTCGTCCGGATCAACGCGGCGGTGGGCACCGCGGCGGCGCGGCTTCGTGCGCCGGTCCTCGCCGCCGGCGACGCGGTCATGATGCGCCGGCAACTGGCACGGCTGAAGTCGCTCGCCGAGCGCGACACCGGGCGGAGCGCGCACTGAGCACCCTCGCCCCGAGATCTACACACACGTCGCCAAGGAGGAGATCCCGTCTCGAATCGAAATATGAACCGAACTCGCCCATGATCGTCTCCAGACGGTCTGGTGTTGTTGGGCTATGCCTCGGGTTTCGGGGTGCTCAGTCGCTGTACGGCGCGAGGACGACGATCGGGAGGCGCCGGCAGGCCCGGCGCTGGTAGTCCTCGACCGGGGTGACGGTGGCAAAGCGCTGCCACAGTCGCTCGCGTTCCGGTCCGGTGGCCTCCCGCGGTCGGACGCGACAGCGATCGCGGCCGAGCACAGCGACGGCGTCGTCGGCCGCGCGCAGGTTGAGCCACCAGGCGGGCTCACTGTGGGCGCCGCCGTTGGCCGGCACGACCACGAAGTCTGGCCCGTCGCGCAGGTACACCAGTGGCGTGGCCCGCGGTTGTCCGGTGCGCCGCCCGACCGTTTCGAGGACCAGGATGCGGGCGCCGAACCAGCGGCCGAGCAGGCGCCCCTTCGTCGCGAGGAACAGCGCGGCGTGCGCGCCCGTCAGCCGCCGGAGCAGACCCGGCAGGCGGGTCGCGAGCGGTGCGAGCGCGACGGGCACACCGGAGGTCGCACGCCCGGCGAGCACCGGCGATCCGGCGATCATGGCGCGGTCCGGGCGTGTGGCAGGCTCAGGCGCGCGTTTCGGGCGGGTAGGTCCGCCGCGTCGTGCTCGTTGACGCCGGGTCTGTCGTCGATGGCTCGCGGCGGGCTCGGTACGGCGGGGCCGTCCGGGCCGGCCACGCCGATCCCCGGGTTGAGCAGGGTGACCGCGACCGCACCGTAGGTGCCGAACGTCGCCAGCATCGAGACCCCGACCGGTACCCCGGCGATTTGCTCGGCGTCAAACATGGTGGCGAACAGGGGACTCCTCGGGTTTCTGTGGGTCCGAGGAGGGGGTTTGAGGGCCGGAAGCCCAGTCGTTGAGGGTGATCTGTCCGTCTGAGCGGTGACGTCAGGAC
>JBOGDS010000066.1:0-22305 GCA_050743075.1 Jiangellaceae bacterium
CGGGCAGGGGTGGCGGCATCCGCGGCCGGCAGGGCCTCGCCGGGTGGCTGTTCATGACGCCGGTCCTGATCATCCTCGGGCTGTTCCTGGTGGCGCCGATCCTGATGGCGGCCTGGGTCAGCGTCAGCGACTGGAAGGGCCAGGGCAGCCCCTTCTCGTCGGATGTCGGCTTCGTCGGGGCCGACAACTACTCGCGCCTGCTTGCCGAGGAGGGGCTGGCCAGGCGTGACTTCATGACCAGCCTGCGCAACAACGCGTACTACGTGGCGCTCGTCGTCCCGACCCAGACGGTGCTCGCTCTCGCCCTTGCCCTGCTTGTCAACCAGAAGCTGCGGGCACGCGGGTTCTTCCGGACCGCGTTCTACTTCCCGTCGGTGACGAGCTCCGTGGCGATCAGCCTGGTGTTCCTGTTCCTGTTCACCGGCAACGGCGCGGTCAATGCGGTGCTGTCGATCTTCGGCATCGACGGCCCCACCTGGTTCGCCGATGCTCGCGGGCTGATCCACATCGCCGGCGACTCGCTCGGCTTCTGGGATGCCGGCTCGCCGCCGGCAGCCCTGGCAGGAACGTCGATCGCCGGGCTCACCCTGTGGGAGTGGCTGTCCGGACCCAGCGTGGCGCTGTGCGTGATCATCATGCTGGTCATCTGGACCACGAGCGGTACGTTCATGCTGATGTTCCTCGCCGGGCTGCAGGACGTCCCGGTCGAGCTGGAGGAGGCCGCGAGGATCGACGGCGCGAACCGCTGGCAGCGGTTCCGCTACGTGATCCTCCCGATGCTCAAGCCCGTGGTGTTCCTCGTCCTCACCCTCGGGCTGATCGCGACCTGGCAGGTGTTCGACCAGATCTATGTGATGAGTGGCGGCTCTCCGGCCAAGACCACGCTGACCCCGGCGTTCCTGTCGTACCAGTACGCCTTCTCGCAGAACGAGTGGGGCGTCGCCGCCGCCATGGCGTTCGCGCTGTTCGCGATCATCGTCGTGCTGACGACCTTCCAGCGCTACGTCATGCGCGACAAGGACGCCGCCCGCGACCGGCGGGCGGAGCGACGCGCACGCCGGACGCGCACTGCCGCGGCGGCTGCCGGCACCCGAGGTAGGCCATGAGCGCGGCGACCGCGGCGGCGCGTGCCGGCGAGGCTGTGCGTGAGCCCGCACCATCCGCTGCTCGTGGGCAGAGCTCCACGGCTGCCAAGGTCCTGCTGTACGTCGCGCTGGTCGTGTTCGCCGTCATGTACATCTATCCGTTCCTGATCCAGCTCGTCACCAGCGTCAAGACCGCGCCCGACGCGGCCGCGAACCCGCTCTCGCTCTCCCCGAACCCCTTCACCTGGGCGGCCTTCGAGCGGCTCGCCGACACCGACTTCCCGCTGTGGTTCATCAACTCCACCTGGGTGGCGGTGCTCGCGACGCTCGCCCGCATCCTGTTCAACTCGATGGCCGGCTACGCGCTCGCCCGCATCAGCTTCCGCGGACGGGGGGGCCTGTTCACCGCGATCCTGGCCGTGATGGCGGTGCCCGGCGTCGTTCTGCTGATCCCGAAGTTCCTGGTGCTGAACCAGGTCGGGATGTACAACTCCGCGTCCGCCCTGGTGGTCCCCCTCGCGGCCGACGCCGCCGGCGTCTTCATCATGAAGCAGTTCTTCGAGTCGATTCCGGTCAGCGTCGAGGAGGCCGCCCGGATCGACGGCGCCGGCACGTTCCGGATCTTCTGGTCGGTGGTGCTGCCGATGGCACGCCCGGCACTGTTGACGCTGACCATCCTGGCGTTCCAGGGCACCTGGAACGAGCTCCCGCACTTCATCGTCGCCAGCCAGGATCCGGACCTCTACACGCTGACCAAGGGCGTGGCGACACTGACGAGCGGGCAATTGGGCGCGGGCTTCCAGTTCCCGATCACGATGGCGGCAGCGTTGATCATGACTATTCCGGTCGCCCTGCTGTTCTTCGTCTTCCAGCGTTACTTCGTCCGTGGAGCCACGGAAGGCGCCGTCAAAGGCTGACGTTCGCCGCGGCGGATCTCTATCGATTTGCTGCCGGATCTGTCGGGGCCGCGGAAACGGCCGGGCGGTTCCACCGGACGCCGTCGAAGCGGGTGTAGTCGGCGTCGTACGAGACGATCTCGGCGCCGTGCTCGACAGCCAAGGCGGCGAGGTGGGCGTCGCTCACCAGGTTGCCGCCCGTTCCCGATGCGCCGAGCAGGCCGCCGAGAACCGCGAGGTGCCGGGTCGTCGGCTCGACCACAACGGCCGGCGGCTGGGCCAGCCAGTCCTGGGCAGTCTCCAGCGCCTGCTCGACGGTGAGCGGGCGCGGGAAGATCCTGCTGAGCGTGCTGATGCGGAGGAATGCGAGCAGGACGCTCCAGGCGAATGCGACAGCCTCATCACCCGCGAGCGTTGCGTCGAGCCAGGTACGCGACTGTTCATGGTGTGCGGAGTCGGCATTGACGGCGTACAGCAGCACGTTGGCGTCGACGATCTTCACTTACGCAGATCCAGCTTCCGGACTATCTCGTCGTCCTCGCGCTCACCGGCAAGCGCAAGCGCTCGGTCCAACGAAACCCGTGGCTGGCCCATCTCGAACGTCGGCGTCCGGTACGCCTGCTGCTCGCGCCGGGATGTGAGCCCCTGACGCACGGCCTGGTTGACGGCGTCCTTGAACGTCAGACCACGCTCCTGCATCGCCCGGTGGATCAACGCCGCGACGTCGGCATCGAGCGTGACTGTCGTCCTCACGGGAGGCATCATAGCATCAATCCCGTTGATGCCTTGATGCTCATGGCCTGTCTTGTCAGTCAGAGGCTCATTCGCCGGCCCGGGCGAAACCACCGGGCAGGACACGCCGGTGCCGCAGCGGTCCGTCAGCCGGGATACGCAACGCCCGTGGCGCTGTGGCAGCGGTACCCGTGGGGGTTCTTGTCGAGGTACTGCTGGTGGTGGTCTTCCGCGAGCCAGAAGCTCCCCAGCGGCAGGATCTCGGTGCTGATGGCGCCATACCCGGCCTCCTTCAGCCTGACCTCGTAGGCGCTGCGCGATGCCTCGGCCGCATCGCGCTGACGGGGCGTCGTCCAGTAGACGGCGGAGCGGTACTGGGTGCCGACGTCGTTGCCCTGCTGCATGCCCTGGGTGGGGTCGTGACTCTCCCAGAACGCCTTGAGCAGGTCTTCGTAGGTCACTTCCGCCGGGTCGTAGATCACGCGGACGGCCTCGGTGTGCCCGGTCGCGCCCGTGCAGACCTCCTCGTAGGTGGGGTTCGGCGTGTGTCCGCCCGCGTACCCGACGGCCGTTGTCCAGACGCCCGGAACCTTCCAGAAGATCTCCTCGGCACCCCAGAAGCAGCCGAGCCCGAATACGGCCTCCTCGAACCCCGTCGGGACGGTGCCCTCGATCGGCGTGCCGAGGATGGTGTGCGTTCCCGTGAGGGGGAACGGTCGCTGGTCGCGTCCCGGCAAAGCCTGCTCCGGGGAGACGAGCCGGGTCTTGGCGCGGTCGAAGAGGAACATGGACCCTCCTTCACTCTGTCTACGCGAACGCATCCACCCGGGTGTGCTGTTCCAGCTCGACGCCGTCGGTCACCGAACGGTAAGAAGCGGCAAGTCGCTCCACAGCGTCGGCGAGGACGTCAGGGGTGTACGTGTACGGCAGCCGCAGCCGCCGCTCGAACGCGCCGTCGACGCCGAACCGCGGACCGGCGGCGAGCCGCAGACCTTGCCGCTCGCCCGCGCCGACCAGGGCGCTGCTCAGCGGCGCACCGAGGTCGCACCAGAGCACGAGTCCACCGTCGGGCACGCGGAGGGTCCACTCGGGCAACCGCTGCCCGAGCGCCGCAACCAAGGCGTCACGGCTCTCGCGCAGTTCGCGCCGGCGCGCGGTGAGCACGTTGTCCGGAGCGCGCAGGACGTGCGCGACCGCGAGCTGATCCAGGACCGGCGAGGAGATGTCGACCGTGGCCCGCACCGCTGCCAGCCGCTGCACGGTCGCCGGGTCGCTGCGCAGCCAGCCGACCCGCAAGCCGCCCCAGACGGTCTTGCTCACGCTGCCGATCGTGACGACGAGATCGTCGCGCAGGTTGGCCGCGAACGGCCGTGGCACCGGCCTGTCGTCCAGGGCGAGCTCGACGAGCGCCTCGTCGACGACCGTCAGCGTTCGCGTCCGCCGGATCTCCTGAGCGAGCCTCGTCCGCACCTCCTCGGACGCGAGCAGGCCGGTCGGGTTGTGGAAGTCGGGTACCAGGTACGCCAGCCGCGGCGCCGTCTGCCGGAACGCGGCCGACATCGCCTCCACGTCCCACCCGTCGTCGGTCAGAGCGACCGGTACGAGCCGCGCTCCGGCGCGGCGTGATGCGTCGAGGGCGTTGGGATAGGTCGGGTGCTCGACCAGCACCCGGTCGCCTGCGGTCACGGCCAGGCCGAGGACCAGCGACCACGCGTGCTGCGCACCGGCCGTGACGAGGATCTGGTCCGCCGCGGTCGGCAGCCCCCGCGCGGCGTACCGGTCGGCCAGCACGGCTCGCAGAGCGGACAGGCCGTAGAGGCCGTACCCGTGACCGGGCAGGAACCGCGGGAGTTCCTCGAGCGCGGCGTCGTACGCCTCGCGCAGCGCCTGCGTGGGAGCGGCGACCGATGCGTGTGCCAGGTCGATCAGTTCGGACCCGACGGGAGCGGCAGGTGCCCATGGTGGATCCGACGGGCGGTGCGACGTCGGAAGCGCCGTCCAGGTACCCGAACCGGGCCGGCTCGACGCGTAGCCGCTGCCGCGCAACCCGTCGTAGGCCGTGGTCACAGTGGTGCGGCTCAGGCCGAGAGCATCGGCCAGCTCCCGCTCGCTCGGCAGCCGGGTGGCCAGGGCGAGCCGTCCGTCGAGCACCAGGAGCCGAACCGCGGCCGCCAGCTGTGCGTACGTCGGGCCGGCCCGATCCTTCGCCGTCCAGTTGCCCAGAAGGCGGGCCAGGTGGACGCCATTGACCGACCGCATAAGACCACTTTTCCACAACTGGCTATCGCGGAACAGGCCAGTCGTCAAGGAGGTTGGTCTATTGTGATGACCCGTCGCCTGATCCAGTTGTACGCCGGCCTGGTGCTCTACGGCGTGAGCATTGCCCTGATGGTGCGCGCCGGGCTCGGCCTGGACCCGTGGGACGTGTTGCACCAGGGCATGGCCGAACGCGTGCCGTTGTCCTTTGGCGCCGTCACCATCGTGGTCGGTGCGCTGGTGTTGCTCGCATGGATCCCGCTGCGGCAACGGCCGGGCATCGGCACGGTGAGCAACGTGATCGTGATCGGCCTTGCGGTCGACGGGACCCTAGCGATCCTGCCCACCCCGGAGCCACTCGCGCTGCAGGCTGTGTTCATGCTCGCCGCGGTCGGCCTCAACGGGGTCGCGACCGCGGCCTACATCGGCGCCCGGCTGGGGCCGGGTCCGCGCGACGGGCTGATGACCGGTCTGGTGCGCGTCACCGGCCGCTCGGTGCGCCTGGTCCGCACGTCGATCGAGGTCACCGTCCTCGCCCTGGGATGGCTGCTCGGCGGCACCGTCGGCGTCGGCACCGTCGTCTATGCACTCGCGATCGGACCGCTCGTCCACGTGCTGCTACCCATGCTCGCCGTGCCCGAACGCCCGCATGAGAGGGTCCGTCTGTGATCGAAGCGGCGTTTGTGGGGTGGTGGGCCCGCAAGCGCAGCTTCGATCAATGTCGGGCCGCTGGTGTTCGCCCCGACAAGTGCACCGCCTAGGCTCCGAACCGTGGCTGGCGGTCGGCAGGATCGCAATGAACCGGTCGAAGTGCCAAGGCCGGTGCGGGCCGCGCTCGGGCTGGTCTGGAGAGCGCCGGACGGGGCCGCGCTGCGCGCCGCGGTGGCCGGGCGGACGGTCATCGTCACCGGCGCGTCGCGTGGCATAGGCGCTGCGAGCGCGCGAAGGCTCGCGGCGGCGGGAGCCACCATCCTGCTCGTCGCCCGGTCCGCTGACGGGCTCGACGAGGTGCGGAACGCCATCGCCGCGGACGGGGGCACGGCTCACGCCTACCCAGCCGACCTGGCCGACTCGGCCGCCGTCGCCGCGCTGCTCGACCGGATCGGCGCGGACTACGAACACGTCGACGTCGTCGTCAGCAACGCCGGCAAGTCGATCCGTCGGGCTGTCGTGGACTCCTACGACCGGTACCACGACATCACGCGGTCCGCAGGCGTCAACTACCTCGGCCCGGTCCAGCTCCTTCTCGGGCTGCTTCCGGCGATGCGGGCACGGCGCAGCGGGCACGTCGTCAACGTCAGCTCGGTCAGCGCCGATCTCCCAGCGCCGTACTGGGCCGCGTACACGTCCTCGAAAGCGGCGTTCGAGATGTGGTTGCGGTGTGTGGCCCCGGAGCTGCGTGCCGACGGCGTGGCGACGACGTCGATCCACTTCCCGCTCGTTCATACGGAGATGAGTGCCCCCGTACCGCTCTATCGCCGGCTGCCCGGCATGACGGCGCAGGAGGCTGCCGACGCGGTGTGCCGCGCCATCGCGTACCGGCCACGGCTGATGAGCCCGTGGTGGTCGCGCATGGGCGGCGCCGTCGCGGGCGCGGCCCAGCCGCCGGCAGATGCCCTGTTCACGCTCTACTACCGCATCCAGCGTTCCGGCCGTCTGTGCGCCGCCGGGCGATCGGCAGGAAGGGCAGCGCAGCGCGTCGCCGACCGCGGACAACGGGGGAGACGAGCGGGTTGACGCGCCGGCGCGGTCTGGTGCGGCGGGCGGTCGAGCTCTCGCGCGACGGTGCCCAGTCCGCGTTCGGCACGGGTCTCGTCGGGCCGATGTCGCCGCGTCGGGTGGTACGGGTGGGCCGCGCCATCTCGCGGTACGGCCTCACCTTGGCGACGGCCGCGGAGATGTCCGCGATCCGGTACCCGCATCGGACGGCGATCGTCGACGAGCGTGGCAGCGTCACGTATGCCGAACTGTCGCGGCGGGGCGCCGCGCTGGCCGACGCTCTCCACTACCACGGCCTGCTGCGGCAGGGAGAGCGGCTGGGAATCCTGTGCCGCAACCACCGCGACTTCGTGGTCGCCTCCGTCGCAGGGGGCCGGCTGGGCGCCGACCTGGTCTTCCTGAGCACTGATCTCGCGGCTCCCGCGCTGGCCGGCGTGTTGCAGCGGGAACAGGTGACGATCGTCCTTCATGACGACGAGCTCGCCGGTGTCGTCGACGGCGCCGGCTTTGCCGGTCGCCGAGTCGTCGCGGGGTCGGACGTCGACTCGAGTGTCCGGGGACCCGCGCCGCCTGCGCCGCGCCCAACACGGCCCGGGCGCCTGGTGGTCCTGACGTCGGGCACGACTGGAACGCCCAAGGGCGCACCTCGCGAGTCGGCGCAGTTGCGGATGGGTCTGCCGGTCACCACGCTGCTGGCCGCCCTGCGGCTCCGGTCCGGCGAGCCGATGGTCATCCAGCCGCCGCTGGTCCACGGCTTCGGCCTGGGGTTCCTCGCGGCCGCGTTGACCCTCGGCTGCCCTGCGATCCTGCGCGGCCGGTACGAGCCCCAGACCGCGCTCGCGATGGTCGAAGAGCATCGGGCGTCCGTCCTGGTCTGTGTGCCGATCATCCTGCACCGGATCATGCAGCTCTCGTCGACGATCCGGGCGGCTCACGAGACCAGCTCGCTCCGCGCGATCGTCTCCGGTGCCGCGCCGTTGCGAGTCGACCTCTCGCGGCAGGTCATGGCCGAGTTCGGGGACATCCTGTTCGACCTCTACGGCACGACGGAGGCCGGCTGGGCGACACTCGCCACGCCCGATGACCTGCGGCGCGCGCCCGGCACGGTCGGTCGGCCGGCACACGGCGTCGCGGTGGCCGTTCTCGATGACGACGGCGCGCCGTTGGAGCCCCGGCGCGTGGGGCACGTGTACGTGGGCAGCCGGCTGGTGTTCCACGGCTATACGGGTGGGGGTGGACGCACGGTCGTCGGCGGCCTGATGAGCACCGGCGACCTGGGCCGTCTCGACCCCGACGGGCGCCTGTTCGTCCTGGGACGCGCCGACGACATGATCGTCTCCGGTGGCGAGAACGTCCATCCGCGCGAGGTCGAGGACCTGCTCGCGGGCCACCCGGCCGTCGCGGACGTCACCGTGTTCGGAACGCCCGATCCCGAGTTCGGTCAGCGGCTGGCGGCGAAGGTGGTACGCGCCGCCGGCGCCGCCGTGTCGAGCGCCGACCTGGCCGCGTATGTCGGTAGGACGCTGGGCCGGAACAAGGTGCCGCGCGACGTCGAGTTCGTCACGGCATTGGAGCGGACGGGGTCGGGCAAGGTCCGCCGACTGCGCGAGAAGTCGGGTTGCGCGACTCCGCCCTGAGTGGTCCGCTCGACGCGTGCCCTGGCCTCGAGTCGATGGCCTGCGGACCCTCGAGCTCGGGTCGGCCGGTCCGCTGCGGCGCCGGCTCACCGAGCTCGTCCTGCGCGGCAGCAAGCATGCAACCGCCGGCCTGCTTGCCGAGTGCGCGCTCGACGGCGAGGAGGTGGAACGGGTCGGTGAACGGCTGGTCCTGATCGACGACGCCGAGCAGCTCGTCGGCCTGATCGAGGTCGTCCGCGTCGACGTCGTCCCGTTCGGCCAGGTCAGCTGGGAGTTCGCCGAGGCGGAAGGTGAAGGCTACGTCGACGTCGGCGACTGCGGGCGTCGCACCGATCGTTCTGGGGGCGGCACTCCGTCGACGCCGTCCGCGCCTATCTCGGCCAGCCCGGCTGGGCCCTGACCGGCGAGACCGACGTCGTGTGCGTATGGTTCCGACTCGTGCAGGGATTCGAGACGCTCGCCATCCACGCCGGCCAGGAGCCGGACCCCCGGACCGGAGCTGTCGTGCCACCGATCTACGCTACGAGCACCTACGCGCAGGACGGCGTCGGTGGCCTGCGGGAGGGATACGAGTACAGCCGGACGGCCAACCCGACGCGGACGGCTCTGCAAGAGTGCCTGGCGACCCTGGAGGGCGGGCGACGCGGGCTCGCCTTCGCCAGCGGCATGGCCGCCGAGGACACGCTGCTGCGAACCGTGCTGAGGCCCGGTGACCACGTCGTCATCCCCGACGACGCCTATGGCGGCACCTACCGCCTGGTCAGCAATGTCGTCGAGCGGTGGGGTGTGTCCTGGACGGCCGCACACGCTACCGATCCCGACTCGGTCCGGGCCGCGGTCACCGAGCAGACGCGCGTCGTGTGGGTCGAGACGCCGACGAACCCGCTGCTGGGCGTCGCCGACATCGGCGCCCTGGCGGGCATCGCCCATGGCGCGAGTGCCCTGCTCGTCGTCGACAACACGTTCGCCACGCCGTACCTCCAGAAGCCCCTGGCGCTCGGCGCGGACGTCGTCGTCCACTCGACGACGAAGTACTGCGGCGGCCACTCTGACGTGGTCGGCGGTGCGCTCGTGGTCGGGGACATCGGGCTCGCCGACGAGTTGGCCTTCCACCAGAACGCCATCGGCGCCGTCGCCGGGCCGTTCGACGCGTGGCTCGTGCTGCGCGGTCTCCGCACGCTGGCCGTGCGCATGGACCGACATTGCGACAACGCCGAGCGCCTGGTGTCGCTTCTGCAAGCGCACCCGCGCGTCATCGAGGTGCTCTACCCGGGGTTGCCGGGGCAGCGCGGACATGACGTCGCGGTCAAGCAGATGCGCCGGTTCGGCGGCATGGTGTCGTTCCGGGTCGATGGCGGGGAGGACGCCGCGGTCGAGGTCTGCAACCGCGCGCGGCTGTTTACCTTGGGCGAGTCGCTGGGCGGCGTCGAGTCGCTGATCGAGCACCCGGGTCGGATGACCCACGCGAGCACAGCGGGCAGCCCACTCGAGGTGCCGTCGGACCTGGTTCGGCTCTCGGTAGGAATCGAGAGCGTCGAGGACCTGCTAGCCGACCTGACCAACGCTCTCGCCGGCAGCTGAGCGCGGCGCTCCCGCGCGGATCCGTAGACTCTATCTCGTGACGGACCGGGGCGTAGCGCGGCGTTTGCGGGTCGCCCTCGACATGTATGAGTTCGGCGAGCAGATGCAACGGGCGCGGCTGCGCCGCGACAATCCCGATGCCTCGGCCGACGAGATCGAGTCCGAGATCCGGGCGTGGCGGTTGCGACGACCTGGCGCTCCGCTCGGTGACGCCGTCGGTCGGTCCTCGCGCCGGTTCGAGTGAACGCGGTCGAGGCCGCCCTTCGGCGGGTGGCAGAAGATCTGCACGGGTCCGGTCGCGCGTGGGCCTTGATCGGCGGGTTCGCCGTGTCGGCTCGCGCCGAACCTCGGTTCACCCGCGATGTCGACGTGGCGGTCTCCGTCGCGGACGACTCGGATGCCGAGGCCCTGGTGCGGTCGTTGCTGGCTGAGGGCTATCGGTTGCTGGCATCGATCGAGCAGGTTGCAGCCGCACGACTGGCGACCGTGCGGCTGGGATCGCCGGTGACGACCGACGACGGCGTGGTCGTCGACCTGTTGTTCGCTAGCTCCGGCATCGAGCCCGAGATCGCCCGGGCCGCCAGCGAGACCGAGATCGCACCTGGGCTCACGCTTCCCGTCGCACTGACCGGACATCTGATCGCCCTCAAGCTGCTCGCCCGCGACGATCAGACCCGACCGCAGGATCTCATGGACCTGCGAGCCCTCCGGGCCGTGGCGACAGCGGCGGATCTTGCTCTCGCCCGCGAAGCCGTCGGCCTGATCGTACAGCGAGGTTTCGACCGAGGCCGCCGTCTCTCGGCTGCGCTGGACGCGCTCGACGGCTGAGTGCTGTGCGTGTTGTGGCCCGCGGGGGCCCGACGGTCAGCTGCGGTCCGCGGCAGCTGTTCGCAACGCCGGCAGGACGTCGGCTCCGACGATCTCAATCGTACGGAGCGGGTCGACGCTGGCGATCTGGACAGCCACATAGTCGGCACCGACGTCCTCGACGAGCGGCCGGTAGGCCTCGACCAGGTGCTCGGCGTCGCGCACGATCGTGTACTGCGCGAGGATCTCCGCTCGGTCCATCGCGTCGGCCCGCTGGCGAAGGATCATCGGGTCGGCCACCTCGAGCCGCCCCGGTGCCCGCAGGCCCCGCATCGGCGCCAGCGCGGCCCACGCCTCGTCGTCGTCGCCGGCGAACACGCACCAGCGCGTGGCGACGACCGTCGTCGCGGCCTGGCGGGCCGTCGCGGCCTGGCGGGCCGTCGCGGCCTCGCGGTACGGGTCGATCACGGTCTGGACCGTCTTCGCGGGGTCCTTCACGCTGGTGATCAGGCCGTCGGCATGCTGCCCCGCGAACGCCGCGGACTTGGGACCGCCGGCCGCCATCCAGACCGGCACGGTGCTGAGGGGCGGGCTGTAGAGCTTGGCGGTGCGCGCCGCGTAGTAGGTGCCGTCGACGTCGAGCTTCTCGCCGGCGAGCAGCCCGTGGATGATCCGCAACGCCTCGTCCATGCGGGCGATGCGCTCGGCATAGCCCGGGAAGTCGTGGCCGAGTGGCGCCTCGTTGATCGCCTCGCCCGTGCCCACGCCCAGGCGGAACCGTCCCCCGGACAGCCGGTCGACGGTGGCCGCGGCTTGGGCGATCAACGCCGGGTGGTACCGGAACAGGGGAGCGGTGACGCTCGTCGCCAGCTCGACGCGCTGCGTGGCCTGCGCGACCGCACCGAACCAGGTCCAGACGAAGCTCGCCGCCGACTGGTCGTCGACCCACGGGTGGAAGTGATCGGCGCCGGTGATCATGTCGAATCCGGCCTGCTCGGCCCGCACGGCCTGCTCGACCAACGCCTCGGGCTGGTAGGACTCGTGGCTGCACAGCCAGGCGAGCTTCACCGGCGATCCCTTCGACTGACGAGGGCCCGAAGTCTAGCCAGCCCATGATCATGTCGACGTTGCCTCCGCCCAGGAGGCAACGTCGACATGATCACGGGTTTGGGTGTCACTCCATGGCGAGGACGGGCTCGGCCGGTGCCTCCTCGGCCGTTGCCGCGGTCTTCAGGGTGAGCTCGGGAATGAAGAACGCCGTGATGAAGGCGAGCAGGACGAAGGGCAGCGCCACCAGGAACACGTCGCGAAGTGAATGCACCCAGGCGTCGACGACGATCGCGTGGAGGTCGGGCGGGAGTGCCTGGATCGCGTGGACGTTGTTGGCGATCTCCGACTCGTCCGCGCCGCCGGGCAGACCGCTGGCCGCTCCGGCCTCGCCGAGGTGGTGGCCGAGTCGGCTGGTGAGGACGGCGCCGAAGATCGCGGTGCCGAAGGCGGCGCCCATCGACCGGAAGAACATCACGCTGGACGTGGCCGAACCCATGTCCCGCCGTTCGACGGCGTTCTGCACGGCGGTAACCACGATCTGCATGGTGAAGCCCAGCCCGGCTCCGAAGACGTAGAAGTAGATCCCGATCTGCCAGTACGGCGTGTCGACGCCGAGTGTCGAGAGCAGCAGGATGCCGATGGCGGTCACGCCCGCACCCAGGATGGGGTAGACCTTGTACCGGCCGTTGCGGGTGACCAGCTGGCCGGACCCGATCGACGTCGTGAACAGCCCGGCCATCATTGGTAGCAGGGCGAGGCCGGACTCGGTCGGTGACATCCCCTGGACGACCTGAAGGTAGACAGGCAGGAAGATGATGCCGCCGAACATGGCCAGCCCCATGATCGCCACGAAGACGATCGTGGGGGCGAACACGCGGTTCCGGAACAGCCGCAGCGGGATGATCGGCTCCTCCGCCCGGGCTTCGACGAGCACGAACAGAGCGGCCAGCACGACGCCGGCGCCCAGCAGGGTCAGCGAGAACGGGTCGGCCCAGCCGAACTCCCCGCCGGCCCATGCGGTGTAGAGCAGGATGGAGCTGACCGAGGCCACGATCACCGCGGCACCCAAGTAGTCGATCTTGTGGTCACGGCGGACCTTCGGCATCTTCAGCGCCACCGAGGTGATGACGAGCGCACCCAGGCCGATCGGGATGTTGATCCAGAAGATCCACTGCCACCCCGGCCCGTCGGTGAACCATCCGCCGAGCAACGGTCCGCCCACGCTGGACAGGCCGAAGACGGCGCCGAAGTAGCCCTGGTAGCGACCGCGTTCACGGGGCGGGATGATGTCGCCGATGATCGACAGTGCGAGCGCCATCAGCCCGCCGGCCCCGAGTCCTTGGATGGCCCGTCCGCCGATGAGCACGCCCATGCTGCCGGCCAACGCGGCGACCACCGAGCCGGCCAGGAAGATGACGATCGCGGTCTGGAAGATCGGCCGTCGTCCGTAGAGGTCGGAGATCTTGCCCCACAGCGGTGTCGACGCGGTCGAGGTGAGCAGATAGACCGTGACCACCCACGACAGGTGGTTCAGCCCGCCGAGGTCGCTGACGATGCGTGGTAGCGCCGTGCCGACGATGCTCTGGTCCAGAGCCGCCAGGAACATGCCGGCCATCAGTCCGGCGAGCACGACCAGGATCTGCCGGTGTGACAGGTAGCTGTGCTCGTCGGCGGTTGGCGCCTTGGTGGCGTCGGAGATGCTCACGGGTTCTCCACGGTGGTTACGGTCGTGCTGCCCAGTGCGTCGAGGTCCTGGGCGAGCCGGTCGATGAGCCGGGCGAGATGGTCCCGGTCCTCGTCGGACCACTCGGCCGTCGCGGACCGGAACAGGGCGCGGCGTTGGCTGTGGATGGCAGTCAGCTGGTCCCGGCCGGCTGCCGTCGGTGACAGCAGTGCGGCACGGCGGTCGTCGGGATCACCCGAGCGCTCGACCAGCCCGAGCTGTTCGAGACTGCGGACGTGGCGGCTCACCGTCGACTGGTCGAGGCGAAGGGTCTCCGCGAGCACGGACACCCGAATCGGCGCCGAGCAGGTCACCTCGTGCAGGACGCCCACGAGGGCTGGGTCGAGCCCACCCGTGGCGGTCATGCGCTTGAGCCGCCGGAACAGGCGGATGAACGCGACGTGGAGCTCGTCCTCGGGCGCGGCCGGTTGCCCGTCGAAGCCCAGCACAGGGGGAGGATTGGTTGGTTGCACCGCACAAGTATGTACGAGGTTGCTTGCAGAACGCAACCTTACCGTCCGGGGTCGGCCCGCCCACGGCGGCGCTTCCACGAGCGTTCTCGCCGACGAGTGGAGGTTTCTCCGCCCTTCGGACCGAGCGAAGGGCGGAGAACCCTCCACTGGTGAGGCGGGCGGTTCGGAAGCAGTGGGAGGATCGCGCCATGAGCACGGTCTCCATGGCCGACGTCCTGACGGCCCGCGACCTGTTGCGCGACGTCGTCCGCCCGACACCGCTGGAGACGTCGCGCTGGCTTGCCGACCTGATCGGCGGGCCGGCCCATCTCAAGTGCGAGAACCTCCAGCGCACCGGTTCGTTCAAGATCCGTGGCGCATACGTGCGGATCGCCCGGCTGTCCGAGGAGGAGCGCGCCCGCGGGGTCGTGGCCGCCAGCGCCGGCAACCACGCGCAGGGTGTCGCGCTGGCCGCCAACATGCACGGCTCGAAGGCGACGGTGTTCATGCCCGAGGGTGCGCCGATCGTCAAGGAGAAGGCGACCCGCGCCTACGGGGCAGATGTGCGTTTTACGGGCGGCACCGTCGACGAGGCGCTCGTCGCGGCCCGGGACTTCGCCGCGGCAACGGGGGCGGTCCTGATCCACCCCTTCGACCACCCCGACATCGTCGCGGGGCAGGCGACCGTCGGCCTGGAGATCCTCGGCGAGTGCCCGGACGTCCGAACGATCGTCGTGGGCACGGGCGGGGGCGGCCTGCTGGCCGGCGTCGCGCTGGCCGTCAAGGAGTCCCGGCCCGACGTGCGTGTGGTCGGGGTGCAGGCAGCGGGTGCTGCGGCCTACCCGGACTCGCTGGCTGCGGGCCGCCCAGTGACGCTGTCGAGCATGTCCACCATGGCCGACGGGATCGCGGTTGCGTGCCCGGGCGAGGTGCCGTTCGGTCTCGTCCGCAGCCTGGTCGACGGCGTCGTCACGGTCACGGAGGACTCGCTCTCGCGGGCCCTGGTGCTGCTGCTCGAACGGGCCAAGCTCGTGGTGGAGCCTGCGGGCGCGGCCGCTGTCGCCGCGGTGCTGAGCGAGCCGGCGACGTTCGAGCCACCGCTCGTGGCCGTGGTGTCAGGCGGGAACGTCGACCCGTTGTTGTTGCTGCGCGTGATCCGGCACGGCATGGCCGCGAGTGGCCGGTACCTGTCGTTCCGCGTACGCATACCGGACCAGCCGGGCGCACTCGCCCGCCTGCTGTCCGAGCTGGCGTCGGCCGACGCCAACCTTCTCGACGTCGTCCACGAACGCACCGGCGCCCAGCTGCACGTCGACGAGGTCGAGGTCGCCCTCCAGGTCGAGACCCGGGGTCCCGAGCATCGGGCCCGGGTGCTGTCCTGCCTGCGCAAGGCAGGGTATCCGTTGTCGATCGAGTAGCCTCGCTTACTAAACAGGAAAGTCCGCTTGACGAATCGATAAAGAACTGGCCATCATCGAACGTATGACTGAACGCAGCACCCGCCAGATCCTCGAAGACGTCGCTGCCGGCCGGCTCGATCCGGCAGAAGCGTCGCGCCTGCTCGATGCGACGGCGGGCGAGCCTCCTACCGAGCAGTCGGCGACCGCACGGCCGACATCTGACGGGCCAGGCCGGGCGCCATCCCCGCCGGCAGTACCCGACATCGAGCGGATCCTGGTCCGCGCGACGTCGCGCCGGGTCCGGATCGTCGGCGACCCGTCGGTGGCGACCTACGCCGTCGACGGTCCTCACCACGTGCGCCGCGAGGGCACCACGCTCGTGGTCGCCGGTGAGGTGGAACCGCTCCCGACCGACGACGCGTTCACGCTGCTCTCCGGGGGTCGGTGGCGCGAGGTTGCGGGCCGGTTGCAGAACGGCTTGGGCCAGAGCTTGGAGCTGCGCGTACGCATCCGCCCGGATCTCGCAGTGGGCGCCGAGGTCATCGCCGGCTCGCTGCAGGTCGAGGGAGCCAAGGCGGTCGACCACGTCCGTGTGACCGCGGGCTCGCTGCGCGTGCGCGGGGCCGAGCGTCCGTTCGACCTGCTCGTGCAGGCCGGCTCGGCGCAGGTCGAAGCCCTGCACACCTACGGCCGCTCCCGCCTTCGCTGCGAGTCGGGGTCGCTGCAGCTCACCCTGCTGCCCGGCTCCGACGCACGGGTCCGCTCCGACGTCCAGCTGGGGCGGTTCGTCACCGATCCCGAGCGCCGTGGTCGCGAGCGCGGCCGTGACCTGGTCGTCGGCACCGGCGCCGGCGAGATCGACGTCGAGGTGGTCATGGGCACCGTCACGGTCAAGGTTCCCGGGTGAACGCCACGGCTCATCTGCCGCCTCGCGACTGTCCGGTCTGCGGCGACGAGCTGGAGGTCACTCGGCTGGGTTGCTCGACCTGCGGCAGCGAGTTGTCCGGCCGGTTCGCGTCCTGCCGAAACTGCGCCCTGGGCGAACAGGATCGGCAAATCCTTCGCACCTTCCTGGTCTCTCGCGGGAACATGAGAGAGCTGGCCCGCGACCTGGGGGTCAGTTACCCGACCGCACGGCTGCGCTTCGCCGAGCTGCTGACCAGGCTGGGACTGGAGGACTCACCGGGAGTGACGCCCGACGCCGCGCCTGCGCGCGAGGACGTCCTCAGGCGCCTGGCTGCTGGCGAGCTCGACCTCGACGAGGCGAGCGCACTGCTGAACGTGTCGGAGCGGCCTGGCAGCCTGTACGCCGACGTCGAGACGACGACAGGGAGGGAAACACCGTGAACGCGATCGAAGCCGTTGGTCTGGTCAAGACCTTCGGATCCGGCGACAAGGCCGTCAAGGCCGTGGCCGGCATCGACCTTGTGGTGCCGAAGGGCCGCGTGGTCGGCATGCTGGGGCCCAACGGCGCCGGCAAGACCACCACCGTGCGGATGCTGACGACACTGCTGCGGCCCGACGCCGGCAAGGCCGTCGTGGCCGGTCACGACGTCGTCGCCGAGCCGCAGGCGGTCCGGTCCAAGATCGGGCTGTCCGGCCAGTTCGCCGCCATCGACGAGAACCTGACCGGTCGCGAGAACATCTGGCTGTTCGGGCGCCTCTACCAGCTGCCGAGCGCCGAGGCGAAGAAGCGGGCCGCCGAGCTGCTCGACCAGTTCGGGCTGGCCGACGCCGGCGACCGGGTCGCCAAGACCTACTCGGGCGGCATGCGACGGCGGCTCGACCTCGCCGGCAGCCTCATCGTGCACCCCGAGGTCCTGTTTCTCGACGAGCCGACGACCGGCCTCGACCCGGGCAGCCGGCTCGACCTGTGGGACGTCATCCGTGAGCGTCGGGAGGAGGGCGCGACGATCCTGCTGACCACGCAATACCTCGAGGAGGCCGACGCGCTGGCCGACCGGATCGTCGTCATCGACAAGGGCTCGATCATCGCCGAGGGCACCGCCGACGAGCTCAAGAGCCAGGTCGGCGGCGAGCGGATCGAGGTCGTCGTCCATGACGCCGCTGCCGTGGCGAAGGCAGCGGAGATCCTCAACCGGGGCAGCGACGGGAAGTGCGTCGTCGACGAGCACATGCGCAAGCTGACGGTTCCCACCAGCCACGGGTCCAAGGGGCTGGTCCTCGTCATCCGCGACCTCGACGAGGCCAGCATCGTCATCGACGACATCGCGCTGCGCCGGCCCACCCTCGACGACGTGTTCCTGCAGCTCACCGGCCATCACGCCGAGAACGGATCCGACGACCAAGCTACGGCCGACGCGGTTGGCTCGGGGAGGGCCAAGTGACCACGACCGAAGTCGAACGCACCCGAGCCGCGTCGGGCGGCGGGCTGGCGTCGGCGTTCCGCGACACCATGGTAGTCGCGTGGCGCAACCTCCGCGGCGGCTGGCGGGTGCCCGACACCCAGATCTACATGTTCATCCAGCCGATCATGTTCGTCCTGTTGTTCGCCTACGTCTTCGGCGGCGCGATTCCGGTGCCGGGCTTCGAGGGCGAACCCCTGGCCTATCGCGAATACCTGATGGCCGGCATCTTCGCCCAGACCATGGCGTTCGCCTGCGCCCCGGCGAGCGTGGGTCTGGCCGACGACATGCACAAGGGCTTGATCGACCGGTTCCGATCGCTGCCGATGGCACGCTCCGGCGTCATCGCAGGGCGGGTCGTCGCCGACATGGCGAACCAGGTGATCGTCCTGGTGATTATGATCATCTGCGGCTTCATCGTCGGCTGGCGATTCCACGATGGCTTCGCCAGCTTCCTAGCCGGCGCCGGCCTTCTCCTGTTGTTCGCCTTCGCGATGCTGTGGGTGGGCGCACTGATCGGCCTGTCCGTCGGCAGTCCGCAGGTAGCCGCCTCTGCCGGGCTGATCTGGCTGTTCCCGGTCGTGTTCCTGTCCAACGCGTTCGTGCCCACGCCGTCGATGCCCGACTGGTTGCAGCCGATCGCGGAATGGAACCCGATCAGCGCCTTCGTGGCAGCCTGCCGAGACCTGTTCGGCAATCCGAACCCGTTCGCCTCGGACAACTTTCCCAGCCAGCATCCGGTGCTGCTGTCGCTGATCTGGGTTGCGGTCATCGTCGCGATCTTCGCGCCGCTGGCGATCCGCAAATACAAGGCCGCCACGACCAAGTAGCGACCTCAGCCGGGGTACGGACGGGCGCCGATGATCTCGACCTCGACAGCGGTGCCGTTCGGGGTCTCGTACGAGGCGGTCTCACCGGCCTTCTTGCCGTTGATCGCCGCGCCGAGGGGCGACTGCGGCGAGTAGACCTCGATGTCGACTGACTCGTCCAGCGTCAGCAACTCGCGCGAGCCGAGCAGGAAGCGCTCGGTCGCGTCGTCGCCGTCGAAGCGCACCTCGACGATCATGCCGGGCTCCACCACGCCGTCGTCCGCCGGTGTCTCGCCGACCTTGGCCCGCTGGAGCAACTGCTGAAGCTGGCGGATCCGGGCCTCCTGCTTGCCCTGCTCCTCCTTGGCGGCGTGGTAGCCGCCGTTCTCGGACAGGTCCCCCTCTGAGCGCGACGCCTCGATCCGCTTCGCGATTTCGATGCGCGCGGGGCCCATCAGATGCTCGAGCTCTGCCCGCAGGCGGTCGTAGCCCTCCTGGGTCAGCCAGGCGATGTTCTCGCTCGTCGAGGTCACGGCATCTGCTCCTTGCTGTGCGCTTCGCAGCTGGGACCACACGTCGAAGGTGTGGTCGTCCACCGGGCAAGCGCCCGGACGGGTGGTCGGGTGGAAACGTCTAGGGTATCAACCTCCCCGCGGAACCCGAGCGATCTTCGCTCCCCCGTCAGCCCTCCACCGGCTCGCAGCCGCGCAACTCCGGTGCCACGGCATCGCCCTCGAGTGGGATCTCCGCCCGCACCTGGATCCGTCGGTCCTCTCCGGCCGCGATCTCCACGTTCGTCTGGCCCACGACCACACGTCGCAGGTCGACGGCCACCAGGTCGCACGTGACGGCGACGCCGGGACGCCGGACCACCTCGATCGTCGCCGCCAGGACGCCACCCGCGGGATCCTCCCAGGCGACCAGGCTCGACCGGACCTGCTCGTCAGCCGCTCGCAGGAGGAACCAGCCGACCCCCGCCGCGAGCAGGACGCCGGCCACGACGAGGAACCAGAGACGTCGACGGCCGTGGGGCCGGTCGCCGTACCGCGCTGCGGGGCGGGTGGCGGGCGTTGTCACGGTCAGGGGCTCCCACGTCGCGAGCGGAGGTGGTCGGGCACCATTGTGTCCCGAGACGGCTGACCGAACGGAGGTCAGGCCAGGACGGACGTTCCGGAAGAGGTGCTACCGGTGCCCGAGAAGCTCCGGCTCATGCACGTGCACGCCCATCCCGACGACGAGTCGAGCAAAGGAGCTGCCACCACGGCGCGCTACGTGGCCGAGGGTGTCGAGGTCCTCGTCGTCACGTGTACGGGCGGTGAGCGGGGCTCGATCCTGAACCCGAAGATGGACCGCCCGGACGTGCTGGCGAACATGGGCACGATCCGGCGGCGGGAGATGGACGCGGCGCGCGCGGTCCTCGGCGTCGGCCAGGAATGGCTCGGCTTCGTCGACTCCGGCTTCCCGGAGGGCGACCCGCTGCCGCCGCTGCCGGAGGGGTGTTTCGCGCTACAGCCGGTCGAGAAGGCGGCGGCGCCCCTGGTCGCGGCCATGCGTCGCTTCCGTCCCCACGTCGTCACGACGTACGACCAGAACGGCGGCTACCCACACCCGGATCACGTCATGTGCCACACGGTCGCCGTCGCGGCGTTCGACGCTGCCGGCGCTCCGAACGTCTATCCCGACGCCGGCGAGCCGTGGCGGCCGCTCAAGCTCTACTACCATCACTCGTTCCACCGCGACCGGTTCGTGGCGCTGCACGAGGAGATGCTCCGCCGTGGCCTCGAGTCGCCGTACGCCGAGCGCCTCGACGAGTGGAATCCTGACCCGGAGCACGAGGCGAGGATCACCACGAGGGTTCCGTGTGCCGACTACTTCGCGGTCCGCAACCGCGCGCTGCTCGCTCACGCCACGCAGGTCGACCCGGACGGGCCGTGGTTCGCCGTACCGCTCGAGGTGCAGCAGAAAGCGTGGCCGACGGAGGACTACGAGCTGGCGCGAACGTTGGTCGACTCGCAGCTTCCCGAGAACGACCTGTTCGCCGGCCTGCGTTAGCCCGTCCGGCCGCGGATGCGACGATGAGGCATGCGCGATGCGGCAATCCTCGCCACGACTGAGGTCGACGACGCCGGCATCGGGCCGGGCCCGCTCGGGTTCCTGGTGTTCGTCGGCCTGCTGGCGGCGGTCTTCTTCCTTTACCGGAGCATGCGCAAGCAGATGAGGCGTATCGACTTCGACGCCGAAGGGCAGTCCGACACCGAGCGCATGCGCCCAGACGGCCCGCGGCTGCCAGACCACGGGGCCGAGTCGTGACCGGCGCGCCGCGGCTGTCCCTCTCGACGGTGGTCCTGGACTGCGCAGACGCCCATGCCCTCGCCCAGTTCTATGGCCGGCTGCTCGGGTGGGAGGTGACCGCGACGGAGCCGGACTGGGTGCTGATGCGCGATCCGGCCGGCGGGACCGGTCTGTCGTTCCAGGCGGAGCCGTGGTACCGGGCTCCCGTGTGGCCGGAGGAAGCAGGGGTGCAGCACAAGATGCTGCACCTGGACATCCAGGTCGACGACCTCGAGGCGGCGCAGACGCATGCGATCGCGGCCGGCGCGACGCTGGCCGACTACCAGCCTCAGGAGCGCGTCCGGGTGTTCCTCGACCCCGCCGGCCATCCGTTCTGCCTGTTCCTGGACTGACGATCAGATGAGGACTGTGGTCGATGGGTGATACGGAACGGCAGACTGCTGCCGGCAAGGTGCTCTGACACTTCACGATGTCGCTGGACGGATTCGTGGCGGGGCCGAACCATGCGATGGACTGGATGACCGGCTTCTCCGCCCGTCCTGGGCTCGTCGAGGAGTACGTCGAGACCACGGGCGCGATCCTGGGCGGCCGGGACGGGTGGGATGTGGACCGGGAAACTCGCCCCTACGGTGGCGCGTGGGAGGGTCCGATCTTCGTGCTCACCCACCTTCCCGAGGACGCCGAAGCCGCCGACGGCGTGACCTTCCTGACCTGTGACGTCGCCGAGGCGGTGCGGATCGGGCTGGAGGCCGCCGCCGGCAAGAACCTCGAGGTCTTCTCGCCGACGATCGGCCGCCAGCTCCTCGAGCGCGGACTGATCGACGAGATCGATCTGCACATCGTGCCGGTGCTGCTCGGTGACGGCATCCGGCTGTTCGACAACCCGGGCCGGGAACCGGTTCGCCTCCATCGGGTCGACGCCGACGACCCCGTCGCGGCCGTGAACGTGCGGTACCGGCCGGTCGAGCCGGGGTGAGCGGGCTACGGTCGCAGGTATGCGGAACCGGCTCGCGGCGTCGACGAGTCCGTACCTGCTCCAGCACGCCGACAACCCGGTGGACTGGTGGGAATGGGGCGACGACGCCTTCGCCGAGGCGGCCCGCCGTGATGTGCCGGTGCTGCTCTCCGTGGGATACGCCGCCTGCCACTGGTGTCATGTCATGGCGCACGAGTCGTTCGAGGACCAGGCGACTGCGGCGTACCTGAACGAGCACGTCGTCGCTGTCAAGGTCGACCGTGAGGAGCGGCCTGACGTCGACGCCGTCTACATGGAGGCGGTGCAGGCCATGACCGGCCAGGGCGGCTGGCCGATGACCGCGTTCCTGACGCCGCAGGGCCGGCCATTCTTTGCCGGCACGTACTTCCCGCCGCGGCCGGCGGATGGCATGGCGTCGTTCCGGCAGGTGGTCGAGGCCGTCGTCCAGGCGTGGACGCAGCGGCGCGGCGAGGTCGACGGCGCCGCCGGCCAGATCGCGGCCCGGCTGGGCGGCGCGCCCGGGC
>JBOGDS010000067.1:0-21880 GCA_050743075.1 Jiangellaceae bacterium
GCTCACCGATCTCGGCTGGGGCCGGCGGCTGCGCGCTGCGCTGCGGCCCGACGTCGCGGACGGGCCGGCCGACGCAGCTCTGCTCGCCGCCTGTGTCGACGTGCTGCGGGACTGGCCGTGGGAGCAGCGCCCGCAGGCCGTGATCTCGGTCCCGTCCCGGACCCGCCCGCTGCTGGTCCGGTCCGTGGCGGCTCACCTTGCTGGTATAGGCCGGCTGGCCGATCTGGGTGCTCTCGACACCTCCGGCGCGCGATCCGCGGGCGGGCCCGGCGGCAACAGCGCCTTCCGCCTGCGCGACGTGTGGGAGGCATGGACGGTGCCGGCCGCGATGGGGGCTGACCTGGCTGCCCTGGGGCCGTCGCCGGTGGTCCTGCTGGTCGACGACCTGGTCGACTCGCGGTGGACTGTCACGGTTGCTGGCCGGCTGCTTCGCGACGCGGGAGCTGGCGCCGTCCTGCCGTTCGCCCTCGCGCAGGCGGCGTAACGACGCTGGTCCCGCCCAGCCGGCGCGTAGCGTTCCGCTCATGCAGACCTGGGACGCCATCACCTCACGGCGCAACGTCCGGCAGTTCGCCGACAGTCCGATCGCGGAGGACGACCTCACTGCGATCCTGGAGGCGGGGCGGCGCGCGCCTTCGGCGGGCAATTCGCAGCCGTGGGACTTCGTTGTCGTCACCGACCGTCCTCGACTCGCGGAGCTGTCCGCGGTATGGCGAAGCGCTGGGCACGTGGCCCGTTCCGCCGCCACGATCGCCCTCGTCGCCCCAGTGCTGGAGGACGAGCGGCGCCGCGCCGGGGTGCGCTACGACCTCGGCCAGGCGACCATGGCCATGATGCTGGCCGCGGCAGACCTCGGCATCGGCAGCGGACACTCGTCGGTCGCCGACCAGCATCTCGCCCGCCGCATCCTGGGTGTCCCCGAGGACCGGTACTGCGCCTATCTGATCGCGCTGGGCTATCCGGCCGATCGGCCGCTGGCGCCGATCAAGCGGCCGGACCGGCGACCCTTCGAGGACGTCGTCCACCGGAACCGCTGGTAGTGCGTCAGCCCGCCACGGCTCACCGTCGAGGTCAGGCGTTCAGCCAGGCGAGGACCGCCAGAACTCGGCGATGGTCGTCATCCGAGGGCGGCAGGCCGAGCTTGGTGAAGATCGATGAGATGTGCTTCTCGACGGCGCCCCCGGTGACGACGAGCGTGCGGGCGATCGCGGCATTCGTCCTGCCTTCGGCCATCAGGCCGAGCACGTCGCGCTCGCGCGCTGTCAGCTGGTCCAGCGGATCGCGTCGCCTGCGGGCGAAGAGCTGGGCGACGACCTCGGGATCGAGAACGGTGCCGCCGGACGCGACCCGCTCGAGCGCGTCGGACAGGTCGGCCAGCTTCGAGACCCGGTCCTTGAGCAGGTAGCCGACCCCACCGGCGCCGTCGGCCAGCAGGTCGCCGGCATAGGACTCCTCGACGTACTGGGACAGGACGAGCACGCCGGTGCCGGGCACCTGCCGCCTCGCCTCGATGGCCGCGCGGAGGCCCTCGTCGGTAAACGACGGCGGCATCCGCACATCGACGACGGCCACGTCGGGACGGTGCTCGGCGACCGAGGCGATCAATGCCTCGCCGTCGCCCACCGCGTCGACCACGGCGCAGCCCGCCTCGTCGAGCAGACGGGCGAGGCCTTCCCGGAGCAGCATCGAGTCCTCCGCCAGCACGACGCGCATGACCGGGAACGCTATCGCGGAACGGCGCACCGACGGTCTAGGCCGCCCGCGAGCACCGGTCGATGCAGGAGGTCGCCCGCCTGGCCATCCTCGATCGGGTGAGCCGTTCGACACGCTCGGCCGAGGTGCGCGCGTCCCTCGCTCGGATCATCGAGCGCGACTCCGAGCTGTTGGCCAGACTGGCCCAGTGAGCGTCGACTACGTCCAGGCCGAGGACGCGCTCGAGGCGGTCAAGCAGCTAGGTCTGGTCGCGCGCGACGTTGGGCTGTTGGTATCCGCACTGGAACGGCCCCGGACCGACGTCTTCGGGGTCGAGGCCTACCCGGACATCCATCAGAAGGCAGCCGCGTTGATCGACGGCAACAACCGGGCGCACGCCTTGCTCGACGGCAACAAGCGGCTGTCGTGGGTACTCACGGTGCTGTTCTACGAACGAAACGGTCTCGACCTCTACGCGACGGTCGACGAGGGCGCGCAGTTCGTGCTGGTGGTGGCGGCGTCCCACCAGGAGGTCGAGGAGATCGCCGGCTGGCTGCGAGCGCACGTGCAGCCGCTGTGAGCGGGGCCGGCCGGGGCGTCCTGAGCCAGCGCGATCTCAACCGGGCGATCCTGGCCCGGCAGGGGCTGCTGGAGCCGTTCGACGACGCGCTTCCGCGAGTGCTCGAGCGAGTGGGTGGCATCCAAGCTCAGTACGCGCCGTCGATGTATGTCGGCCTGTGGTCGCGGATGCGGACATTCGACCGCGCCGACCTCACGAGTGCGCTGGGGGACAGGTCCGTCGTCCAGGGGACGCTGCTGCGGGCGACCATCCATCTGGTCTCCCGCGCGGACTACTGGCCGTTCGCGGTGGCGATCCGGGCGCCGCTCCGGCAGTGGTACGCGCGGGTGACGGCCGGTGCCGAGGCCGCGCCGGATCTCGGTCGCAGGCTCGACAAGCTGCGTCGGGTGCTCGCCGACGGATCGTTGCGGCAAGGCGAGATCGACGAGCTGGTCGGACGGCCGGCGCGCTCGGCGATGAACGTCTACCTCGACCTGATACGGGTGCCGCCGTCGGGAACGTGGGAGCGCCGTCGCGCCGACCTCTACACCGCCGCCGAACGGTGGATCGGGCCGCCGGATATTACCCGCGACGACGCGCATCTGCTGGTCGTCCGGCGTTACCTCGGCGGCTTCGGCCCCGCGACGAAGGCCGAGATCGGCAACTGGGCCGGGCTGCCGGTCCGCACCGTGACCGAGGCGGCGATCGAGCACGTCGCCTACCAGGCCGACGACGGCGCCGTGCTGGTCGACCTGCCCGATGCGCCGCTGCCGGCTCCCGAGACTCCCGTGCCGGTCCGTTTCCTACCCACCTGGGACGCCACGCTCCTCGGCCACGCGCGCCGGGCGCGGATCCTGCCCGAGGAGCACCGGACCAAGGTCTTCAGCAGCCGCAACCCGCACTCGGTCCCGACATTCCTCGTCGACGGCTCCGTCGCCGGTAGCTGGCGCTACGACGACGGCCGCATCGACCTGACCGAGTTCGAGCCGCTGGCGCGGGCGACCCGGCGCGCGGTGGAGAAGGCCGCCGAGGAGCTCGCCGCCTTCCACGCGTGACGCGTCACCGGCAGGGGATCTCGGCGCTGAGGATCGTGCCGGCTCCGGCCGGGCTGTGCACGTCCAGTGTGCCGTCGACGCCGGCCAGCCGATCGGAGAGGCCGGCCAGGCCGTGGCCCTTGCCCAGGTGCGCTCCCCCCCGGCCGTCATCGACCACCTCGACGTACAGCATGTCGGCGTTGCGCACGACCGACACCGAACACCGTGCAGCCCCGCTGTGCTTGGCCACGTTGGTCAGGGCCTCGGCTACGACGAAGTATGCGGTGTTCTCGGCTGCCGCCGGGGGCCGCTCGCCTCCGCCCATGGCCACGTCGAGCGTGACCGGGACCGGGCACCTCGCGGCGGCCGCGGCCAGGGCCGCCTCGAGCCCGCGGTCGGCGAGGATCGGCGGCGCGATTCCGCGGGACAGTGCGCGCAGCTCCGCGAGCGCTTCCTGGGTCTGCGCCAGCGCCTCCTCGACGAGCGGACGGGCGGCGTCGGGATCGTCGTCGAGCCGGCGCTGGGCCGCCTCCAGGTCCATCGTCAGGCGGACGAGGCGCTGCTGCGGGCCGTCGTGGATGTCGCGCTCGACCCGGCGCAGCGTCGTAGCCTCGGCCTCGACGACGGCCGCGCGGCTGGCCCGCAGCTGCTCGGTGCGAGCCCGCAGTGCGGCGTTCTCGGCTGCCGACGGGTTGGTCAGCAGCGCCCGGGCGACGGCCGTGTTCAGTGACGCCGCCCAGCGCAGCACGTACGGCATCGAGACCAGGAACAGCAGGCCCAGGACGGTGTAGACGACGATCGTCGCCGCCCGCGAATGGATGCCCAGCAGGTCCAGCAGCTCGACGTTGCGCGGGTAGTCGGGCAGCGCCCAGTCGTAGACGACGCGCGTGGTGCCGCCGACGGCACCGGAGACACAGGCCACCGTGATCGCCCAGGTGAACACCGAGACCGGTAGCGCGACCACGGCGTGCAGGACGTCGCGCCAGTACTGCGGGTCCCGGACAGGTGCGAGCAGCCGGCGCAGTCCCGTCTCGGTGGCAGGGCGGTAGTAGACAGGCGGCAGCGGGCGCTGCTCGCAGGCCTGGACCATCGCCCGCTCGGCGGCGGCGAAGCCCCGGGCGAGGTTGAGGTGGAGGTAGACCAGCGGCAGGCCGATGACCAGGACAATGTTCGCGAAGCCGACCGCGATGCCGACGGTGACCAGCACGAACGCGGTGAGCGCAATCGGGAACCGGGCCAGCAGGTAGCCCAGGTCGCGTGGTACCTGCTGCCAGCTGGCCCGGAGCGGGCGGGAGCCGTCTCGCAGGGTCGGGAGCACGCCGGCGTCCGGCAGGTTCGTCGTCATGCCCTCGAGCCTCGCGTCCCGTCGGGTCCGTGCCGATCCGGCAGACCGGTCAAGTCCGGGTGAGGTTAACCCGAAGGGGGTCCCTCCTGACCAGTCACGGTGCCAGGCACGTGTCGGGGCGCAGGCGCCGAATCACGCACGTGGGGGACTTGTCGTCACCAGGCACGTTGGCCTGACCATCCGGCCCGCGCCCGGTGCCGAAGTCCCTGCCGCCGGGGACCTGAGAAGGCGCAGAACCAGAACAGCGCGAAGAGCAGCCACGGCGCGCCGGCGACGATCACGACAGTGATCAGGGCCACCGTCAGCACCGGCGCCAGCCACAGCAGGGGAACGGCGAACATCAACGGGTGCGGACGCGGCCAGGGCCGCGGGCCGGGTCGTTCCTGCGCCGCTGGGCGCGGCCTGCTCGGCTGGGGCAGGTCGGCGAGCAGCGGCACGAGGTCGGCGTTGAACCGCGCGGACCAGACCTGCGTGACGCGCTCGTCGAACTCCGCCTTGGTGAGCCGCCCGGCCGCGAAGTGCTCTCCCAGCGCGGTGGCGGCGCGGTCGCGCTCGGCGTCGCCGATGCGGGTGTGAGGAACCGTGCTCATGGCCGGAGGTCACCGCCGTCCTGGTCGTCGTCGCCGTCGGCGAGGATGCCGTACAGCCGTCGCCTCATCTCGGCGAGCACGTCGCGGGCCCTGGCCTGCTGTTCCGCGCTGCCGGTGGCGAGGATCTGCCACAGCGCAGCCACGGACTGGCCGATCAACGGCCGGAGGTCGTGCTCGTCGTCGTCCGGCGCTGCCGCCATCGCCGCCCAGGGCGCCGAGACCTCGTCGCCGTGCGAGTCGACGTAAGCCTGCCCTTCGTCGGTGAGGTGGAAGACCCGGCGGCCGGTCTCTTCCTCGGCCCGGACCAGCCCCTCGTCCTCGAGCTGCTGCAGCGTCGGATAGATGGACCCTGGGCTGGGCTTCCAAACCCCGCCGCTGCGCTCGGCGATCTCCTGGATGATCTGGTAGCCGTTCATTGGCTGCTCTGCCAGGACGGCGAGGATGGCGGCTCGGATGTCGCCGCGTCGCGCCCTCTGACTACGTGGTCCGCCGAAGCCGGGGGGACCCCACGGCGCGGCACCGCCGCCGAACCCCCACGGTCCGCCGAACGCGGCCCATGGACCGCGGGCGCCGCGCCCGCCCCGATGCCCGGTCATGGCTGCCAACCAGGCGGCCGCTGGGCCACATCCGTGCCGTTCTCGCAGCCATGGCCCGCCCATGGCAAAGGTTGCCGCATGCATCTCATCCCCGATTCTGCCGATCCGGTCGCGAGACTTCGACGATATATCGCGAGCACTCGGCTGGCAAGAGGCGTCCGGAAGTCCAGCCGCAGCCGGCTCGTTCCGGTCTGCGCCGGCTGCGACGGCGGCCGTAGGATCGACGGGTTGTCCACGATCCTTCAGGAGCCGAATCCGCATGCCCTCGATCAGCCGCGACGAGGCCGCCCATCTCGCGCGTCTCGCACGTCTCGACCTGGCGCCCGACGAGCTCGAGCACCTGGCCGGGCAGCTCGACGCCATCGCCGGGTGGGTCGCACGCGTATCCGAGGTGGCCGCGGACGACATCCCCCCGACCTCGCATGCGCTGCCGTTCACCAATGTGCTCCGCGATGACGAGCTACGGCCCGGGCTGACCGCCCAGGCGGCGCTGGCAGGTGCGCCAGAGGCCGAGGACGGGCGCTTCCGGGTACCCCAGATCCTGGGCGACGAGGCCTGACCATGACCGACCTCACTCGGATGAACGCAACCGACCTGGCCGCGACCGTCGCGGCCGGCGAGGCCAGTGCCGTCGAGGTGACGCAGGCGCACCTCGACCGGATAGCCGCCGTCGACGCCGCCGTGCACGCGTTCCTGCACGTCGGCGCCGACAGCGCGCTCGCAGCCGCCAGGGCCGTCGACGAGCGCCGGGCCGAGGGCGAGGATCTGGGCCCGCTCGCCGGCGTACCACTCGCGCTCAAGGACGTGCTCACGACAGCCGACATGCCCACCACCTGCGGTTCGAGGATCTTGGACGGCTGGCGCCCGCCCTACGACGCTACCGTCACCCGGCGGCTGCGCGAGGCCGGCATCGTCATCCTCGGTAAGACCAATCTGGACGAGTTCGCGATGGGCTCGTCGACGGAGAACTCGGCCTTCGGGCCGACGCACAACCCGTGGGACCTCACCCGGATCCCGGGCGGCTCGGGAGGCGGGTCGTCGGCCTCGCTGGCGTCCTACCAGGCGCCACTCGCGATCGGCACCGACACGGGCGGCTCGATCCGCCAGCCCGCCTCGGTCACCGGCACCGTGGGCGTGAAGCCGACGTACGGCGGCGTCAGCCGCTACGGCCTGGTGGCGTGTGCGTCGAGCCTCGACCAGGCCGGGCCGTGCGCCCGGACCGTGCTCGACGCCGCCCTGCTGCACGAGGTGATCGCCGGCCACGACCCGATGGACTCCACCAGCATCGAGGAGCCCGTCCCCGCCGTGGTCGCCGCCGCGCGCCGAGGCGCCGACGGCGACCTGTCCGGGCTCCGGGTCGGAGTCGTCAAGGAGCTCGGTGGCGAGGGTTACCAGCCCGGCGTCGAATCTCGGTTCCTCGAGGCTGTGCAGCTGCTCGCGGAGCTCGGTGCCGAGGTGGTCGAGGTCTCGTGCCCGCACTTCACCTACGGACTTCCGGCGTACTACCTGATCCTGCCGAGCGAGGTCTCGTCGAACCTGGCGCGCTTTGACGCGATGCGGTACGGCTTGCGGGTCGGTGACGACGGAACCCGCGGCGCGGAGGAGGTCATGGCACTGACCCGGGGCAAGGGGTTCGGTGCCGAGGCGAAGCGACGGATCATGCTGGGCACGT
Source organism: Jiangellaceae bacterium (assembly GCA_050743075.1). GTDB lineage: Bacteria > Actinomycetota > Actinomycetes > Jiangellales > Jiangellaceae > JBOGDS01. Next base: position 7,489 of record JBOGDS010000067.1, read on the forward strand.
ACGCGCTGTCCAGCGGCTACTACGACGCCTACTACGGGCAGGCGCAGAAGGTGCGCACCCTGATCGCCCGGGACTTCGACCGGGCGTTCGAGCAGGTCGACGTTCTGGTGTCGCCGACGACGCCGACGACGGCGTTCCCGATCGGGGAGCGGGCCGACGACCCGCTCGCAATGTACATGGCCGACCTGTGCACGATCCCGTCGAACCTGGCGGGCAACGCCGCCGCCTCGTTCCCGTGCGGGCTCGCCGACGAGGACGGCCTGCCTGTCGGCCTGCACGTCATGGCTCCGGTGCTGGCTGACGACCGGCTGTACCGGGTGGGCGCTGCTGTCGAGCAGGCCTACGCCGCGCGCTGGGGCGGCCCGTTGCTGTCGCGCGCTCCGGAGCTGGAGGTCGTCTCGTGAACGTGCGGAACCTGACCAAGTTCGGCGGGCAGGCGCTGGCGGTCGGCGCGACCTTCCGTGCTCTGCGCAGGGCGAGGGCAGAAGGCGACAAGCTGCGGATGCTCGACGCCGTCGTCAACGCGCTGGCCATCGCCACCACGATCGCCATCCTCGTCCGCGAGCTGCGGGCGAGACGCGGCGAGCGCGACATGCTCGACGAGGACCTGACGTGACGACCGTGGCTACCGCCCTGCCCACGTTCGAGGACGCGATCGCTCGATTCGACCCGGTGATGGGCCTGGAGGTCCACGTCGAGCTGGGCACGGCGACGAAGATGTTCTGCGGGTGCTCGACGGCGTTCGGAGCCGAGCCGAACTCGCAGGTGTGCCCGGTCTGCCTGGGCCTGCCCGGCTCGCTGCCGGTCATGAACCGCACGGCGGTCGAGTCCGCGATCCGGATCGGGCTCGCACTCAACTGCACCATTGCCGAGTGGTGCCGGTTCGCGCGGAAGAACTACTTCTACCCGGACATGCCGAAGAACTTCCAGATCTCCCAGTACGACGAGCCGATCGCGTACGACGGCTGGATGGACGTCGCGTACGACGGAGACACCTTCCGGATCGGCATCGAGCGTGCCCACATGGAGGAGGACACCGGCAAGTCCTTGCACGTCGGCGGTGCGACCGGCCGGATCCACGGCGCCAGCCACTCGCTGCTCGACTACAACCGGTCCGGGATCCCACTGATCGAGATCGTCACCAAGCCGATCGAGGTGCCACCGGAGATCTCGCCCGCCATGGCGCGGGCTTATGTCACCCAGCTCCGCGACCTCATCCTCGCCCTCGGGGTGTCGGAGGCGCGGATGGAGCTCGGCCAGATGCGCTGCGACGCGAACGTCTCGCTCAAGCCGCCCGGCGCAACCGCCCTCGGCACCCGGACGGAGACCAAGAACGTCAACTCGCTGCGTTCGGTCGAGCGGGCCATCACCTACGAGATCCGCAGGCAGGCGGCGGTCCTGTCCGAGGGCGGAACGATCGTCCAGGAGACCCGGCACTGGCACGAGGACACCGGTGTCACCACCCCGGGGCGGAGGAAGGAGGAGTCCGAGGACTACCGCTATTTCCCCGAGCCCGACCTGGTACCGGTGGCGCCGTCACGCGAATGGGTCGGGTCGCTGCGCGCGACGTTGCCCGAGCAGCCGTCCTCGCGACGGGCACGACTGCAGGGCGAGTGGGGTTTCACCGATCTGGAGATGCGTGACGTCGTCAATGCGGGGGCGGTCGAGCTGGTGTCCGCAACCGTCGCCGCGGGTTCCGACGCCGCCGGCGCGAGGAAGTGGTGGCTGGGCGAGATCGCCCGCGTGGCCAATGAGCGTGGCGTCGAGCTGGACGCGGTGGGTGTCACGCCGTCCGACGTCGCGCGGGTCGAGCAGCTGATCGCCGCCGGCTCTCTGAACGACAAGCTGGCGCGGCAGGTGATAGAGGGTGTCCTGGCGGGGGAGGGCTCGCCAGGCGAGGTCGTGGCGTCCCGCGGGCTGGCCGTGGTTTCGGACGAGGGGGCGCTCGCCGCGGCCGTCGACGACGCGATCGCGGCGATACCCGACGTGGCGGCGAAAGTACGTTCCGGCAACGTGGCGGCGGTCGGCGCGCTGATCGGCGCCGTGATGAAGGCGACCGGCGGCCAGGCCGACGCCAAACGGGTCCGCGAGCTCATCATGGAGAAGCTCACGGCAGCCGACTGATTGGGCACCGCAGCGAGAAGGTCTGTACAGGATGATGTCGCCGTATACTGTGCTGTATGTCCGCGACACGAACTCAGATCTACCTCACCGAGGAGCAGCGCCGTCGAATCGACGAGGTTTCCCAGGCTGAGGGTGTGACGCTGGCCGAGGTCGTCCGCCGTGCCGTCGACGTCTATCTTGATCAGACCGGCATCAACGCACGCGAGAACCTCGCCGCGACGTTCGGAGCCGATGCGGGTGCCGCGTACCCGGATCGCCGCGAGTGGGACCGTGGCTGACGTCCTGGTCGACACCGATCTGTTCATCGACCACCTTCGTGGTGCCGCGGAACTCAGGCCGGGCAAGCACCGCCTGCACTACTCGGTCATCACCAGAGCCGAGCTGTTCGCTGGGAGTTCCGCCACAGACATGGTGAGCCGGCTGCTGGCGCCGTTTCGCGAGCTCACGGTCGACCGTGCGGTGGCGGAACGCGCAGGGCGGATCAGGCGTGAGGTCGGGACCCGCATGCCCGACGCCCTGATCGCGGCCACGGCGCTGGAACACGGCCTCATGCTGGCAACCCGCAACCGTCAGGACTTCCAACGCATCCGCGGACTCCGACTACGCGCGTTGCGCTGAACTCAGGCGAATGCGGGCACCACCTCGTCGTGCAGGAGGCGCAGCTGCTCGTCGACGGACGCCACGCCGTCCAGCGACATCCCGGTGAACGCCTTGACCAACGAGGCGTCGGTGATCGCAGCCACGATGTGGTTGACGCCGCTCGGCTCGATCTCGGTCTTGATCTTCTCGGTCACTTCGTCCGGGGTGCCGGAGACGGACAGCCGGTCGGCCAGCTCGGCCGACGTGAGCTCGATACCCCTGGCGAGGTCGCCCCCGCCGATCGCGTCGATGATCGGCTTGAGCTCGTCCGGGTCGACACCGTTGCGCTGGAGCTGCTCGGCGGGCATGGACGAGGCGTAGATGCCGACCATGCTGCGGGCGGCCTGCTTCGCCGCGGCGGAGTCCTTGCCGACGGCGACGACGACCCAGGCGGCCATGTCGAGGGTGGTCCAGTCCTTGCCCGCACGTTCGGCGCCGATCCGGACGTGCTCGACGGCGTAGTCGTAGGCCTCGCGGGTGTAGCTCAGAGCGTGGTGGCACCCGTCGGAGAGCTCGCCGGCCAGCTCGAAGGACTTCGGGCCGCGCATGGCGCCGATCTTGATCGGTACGTGCTCTTGCACCGGGCGCGCGAAGGTGAACAGGCCGTTGTACGTGAAGAACTCACCGTCGAAGGTGATGACGCCGTCGTCGAGTAGCGTGCGCACGACGTGCAGGCCCTCCTTGACCCGGGACAGCGGCTTCGTCTTCGACCAGTCGATGCCGTACTGGGCGAGCAGGCCGAAGTTGCCCGACGACAGCGCGACCTCGGCACGGCCCGAGCTGAGCTCGTCCAGCGTCGCGGCGGCCTGGGCGATCAGGGTCGGTTCGCGCAGCACGACCGTGGACACGCTGGGCCCGAACCGGATCTGCTCGGTCTGCCCCGCGACGGCGGCGAACAACAGCCAGAGGTCCTTGTGCCAGGTCTCGTCGGCCGCGTAGCAGGCGTAGAACCCCAGCTCGTCGGCGAGGCGGATCGAGGCCAGGGACTCCTCGAGCGGGTAGTCGGGAAGCATGCAGTAGCTGAACCTCATTGCGGGCTCCTCTCGGTCCTACGAGTCGTCGAGCTCGCGGAGGACCTCCTCGCCGGAGATCACCGTCGCGGCCCAGTGCCGGTGCATCCAGTCGAGGTGGTCGTGGCGGCTGCGGACGATGCGCAGGGTGTCCCAGTTGGGGAACGTCTGCTGGGTGACGTGCTCGGTCATGAGGTCGGGGTCCACCTCGTATACGTGCTCGAAGCGGGTGATGGCCGTCTCGGTGACCTGGGTCGCCGGCGGTGGCTCGTGCTCGTCCGCGTACCGGTAGCCCTTCATCACGGGGTCACCTCGCCCTCGTAGGCACGGTCGAGGCCGTACTTGCCCGGATTCATGATGTTGTTGGGGTCGAGTGCCCGCTTGACCTTGAGCATCACGTCGTACCCGCCGCCCAACTCCAGCGGAACCAGGTCGACCTCGCCCTCGCGGCAGGCGCCGTGACAGGCCGAGATGGATCCGCCGTGCTCGATGGCGACGGCGGCGATGTCGCGCTTGGCGTCCACCCAGGCCGACCACATCTCGTCGTCGAGTTGCTGTTCCCAGATGCCGATGTCGATCTCGGTGAGGAAGTCGGTGCCGGTGTCGCCGCTGGTGTAGAAGAACATCCCCCAGTCGTCGAACGCGTCGAAGCGCTCGCGCAGGCCGGCCGCGATCGCGTGCCACTTCTCCTTCACCGCCGGCAACTCCGTGTAGCTGATCGCGGAGTCCTCGCAGTGCCAGCTCATCGGCACCACCTGGCCGTCCCTCGTGCGGCCGTGCAGCGGCGTGGCGTAGCGGTCGTGCCGGGCGGCCCAGTCGCCCTCGGAGATCTCGTCGCCGAGGTAGCGGGCGCCGTTGTCGCGGGCGATGCGCATGAGCCGCCTGCCGCCCGCGCGCACCTCGTCCTCGTTGCCGTACGCGACCGCGCAGACCAGCGAGCGGACGTCGCCGGGCTGGGGGATGTACGCCTCGTCGTCGCGGCGCAGATAGGCGACCTTCCACTCGTCGAACATCACCGCGCCCGCGAACGTCGCGATGCCGGCCTGGCTCAGGTGCTTGAGCGTGCGGTAGGCGTCGTCGAAGTCGCCGAACGCCCAGAAGGGGGAGAACTCCGCCTCGGGCTTCGGGTACAGCTTGAGCGTGGCCCGGGTGGCGATGCCCAGCGTGCCCTGGTGGCCCATGAACAGGTGCTTGAGCTGGTAGCCGGTGGAGCTCTTCGTCACCCTGCGCCCGCCGCCGTCGCCGACGGTGATGACATCGCCAGTCGGCAGCACCATGTCGAAGCTCAGTACGAGGTCGCGCGAGTGCCCGAACCTGGCGCCGACGAGCGACCAGCCGCTGGTGCCGATGCGACCTCCCACCAGGGAGCACGGGTACGACGCCGGGTTGTCGGGGTAGATCAGCGCGTGCACGCCCAGCACCTCGTTGAGCTTGAGCATGTTGATGCCGACGCCGACCGTGCAGGTGCGGTTGTCCAGGTCGATCTCCTCGATCTGGTTCATGCGCTTGACGTCGACGACGATGCCGCGCCGCTCCGGGCGGGCTCCGTCGGTGAGACCGGTCCCGCCGGCACGGGGCACGATCGGGATGCGCAGCCGGTTCGCGATGCGCACGACCTCGGCAACCTGCTCGGTGGTTCCGGGCATGACGACGAGATCCGGCACGTACTGCGCCCAGCGGTGCACCGGGAACGGTGCCGGCACCCGGGCGCGGGCCATCCGGGCCGTCTTGGAGGTATGGACGTGCTCCGAGCCGAGGATCTGGGCGAGCTCCTCGACGACGGCGTCGTCGAGCGCCGGCGCGATGATCACGGCCCCCGCCTCCCGCCGACCTCGATGCCGAGGGACTCGGCGAGGATCTCGTGGATGTCGACGACGTCGATGTCGCGCTTGTCGCCGGCCACTGAGAGCGGGCGCTCCGACCACGGGCAGGCGCTGACCAGCGTGTCGACCCCGAGAGCCGCCGCCTTGTCGAGCCGGTCGTCGCTGATCGCGGCCGTCAGCTCCGGCTTCTCGATGGCCAGGCCGCCGCCCGCACCAGAGCAATAGGACCACTGGGTGACGCGGTCGACGTCGGTGAAGTCGAGGCGGGGGATCGCCCGTAACACCTCGCGCGGCTCCTGCCAGATGCCCTTGCGCTTGTTGAGCCGGCAGGGGTCGTGGTAGGTGACCGAACGCTGGATCGGAACGGAGGGCGTGAGCCTGCCGTCGCGGATCAGCTCGGCGAACAGCTCGACGACGAGCACGACCTCGAGGTCGAAGTCCGCGCCGAAGAACGTCGGGTAGTCCTCGGTGAAGCTGATGTAGTCGTGCGGGTCGAGGACCAGGATCCGCGTGGCGCCGGCGGCGCGCCAGTTCGCGAGGTTGTGCTCGGCGAATCGACGCGCCTGGTCGGCGTAGCCCATCTCGGCGGCCGGCCCTCCGCAGCACCACTGCTCCTGCATGAGCCCGAACGGGACACCGGCGTGTTGCAGGATCTGCGCCACGGCTCGCGGTACCGACGTGCGGTAGAAGGCGGCCTCGCAGTCGACGAACAGGATGGTGTCGCCACCGACCGGGAGGTCGAGACCGTCGGCCCAGTCGCGGACGTGTTCCTGGCTCACCCCGGCGTCGCCGAGCACGGGCTCGTGCGTGCGCTCGTCGGTCAGGTGGTTCCAGCGCTGCCACGCCGGCTGGTGGACGCCACTGTCGACGGCGAGTGCACGCACGGCCCTGACCAGGTCGACCGTGCGGGTGCGGAACCGGTAGAAGTCGCCGGTGAACAAGGTGTTGGGGCAGCGCAGCTCGCAGGCGCCGCACCCGGTGCAGTTGACGTAGTCGGCCGCGACATCCTCGATCGTCAACTCGCCCTGCTCCATCGCCACGACGTTCGCGTGGAAGGCCGTCGGCGTCCACGTGTCGTTGCGCGTCACCTGGGTGACGGGGCAGACCTCGCGGCAGAACTTGTGGCCGGAGGAGAAACAGCTCCAGGCCGCGTTGCGCCATTCGGCGACGAACTCCTGCGTCTGCTCTGGGCCCCCGCGACCGTTGCCGTCGCCGTTCGAGGTCAGGGCGACGGGGACCGGGCCGGCAGGCGCAGGGACCTCGGTCATGCTCGCTCCTCACCGGAGTGCCTGGAAGTCAACCTAGAGATCACCCGGTCGCAGTTCAATACGTTCGGATGCTCCGTGCACGGCGGTCGGCCCGGCAGGTCAGCCCGCAGGTTCGAGCGTCACGCGCAGGATCCGATCATCGCCCTCGCGGGGGTCGCCGCGGCCGTCGGTGTTGTTCGTCAGCACCCACAGCGTGCCGTCGGGGGCCAACGCCGCGTGGCGTAGTCGGCCGAACTCGTCGACGGCGAAGTCGGAGGGCGCGCCGGCGACGCCGCCCGGAACCGGGACCTGCCAGAGCCGCTCACCGCGCAGGGCGGCCAGGAAGATCGTGTCGCGGGCGTACGCGATGCCGCTGGGCGACGCCTCGTCGGTCGACCACTGGGCGACGGGCTCGACGAAGCGGTCGTCGCCGCCCTCGCCCTCCACGATCGGCCAGCCGTAGTTGCCGCCCGGCTCGATCAGGTTGAGCTCGTCCCAGGTGTTCTGGCCGAACTCGCTCGCCCACAGCCGTCCGTCGTCGTCGAACGCGAGCCCTTGGACGTTGCGGTGACCGTACGAGTAGACCGGGGAGCCGTCGAACGGATTGTCGGCGGGGATCGAACCGTCCGGGGCCAGCCGCAGGATCTTGCCACCCAGCGACTCGAGGTCCTGCGAGCGCGCGGTGTTGGATGCGTCGCCGGTGGAGATGTAGAGCATGCCGTCGGGGCCGAACGCCAGCCGGCCGCCATTGTGGTTTCCGGCCTTGGGGATCCCGTCGATCACGACCTCGGCCTCGCCGAGTGTGCTGCCGTCGAACGACATCCGCACGACCCGGTTGTCCTCCGCCGCGGTGAAGTAGGCGAACAGCGTCGGGGGACCTGGCGGGATCGCGATGCCGAGCAGACCGCCCTCGTTGTCGCCTACGACACCTGGCACGGTGCCCACTTCTGCGACCTCCCCGGACGGCGAGATCGCCTGGATCTGGGCCGAGTCGCGTTCGGACACCAAGGCGGACCCATCGGGCAGGAAGGCCAACCCCCAGGGGGCGTCCAAGCCCGTCGCAAGGTCCTCGAACGATGCGGGCACGACCGGGCCCGGCTCGGTCGTCGGGGTCGGCGTCGGCGTGGGAGTGGACGTCGTCGGTGTGACCGAGGGCGGGCGGCTGGTCGGCGCGACCGACGGCTCCGGCTCGTCGTCGGAGCAGGCGGTGAGGAGGAGGAAGCAGACAGGGAGGCAGCCCAGCACGGGGGACGGTCGCCGCATGACCGAATCGTTGCACGGGCCGGACCCGACCTGCTTGCGCCAGAAAAGATCCATACCGTACGTTTCGCCGCCATGCGTGCATTCTTCGCGGCGGCGTTCCTCGCCCTCGTCGTCGTCGGATCGGCACCGGTCTCCTCCGCTCAGGAGTCCGACGACGACGGGCTTCGCTTCGAAGCGACGACGACCTTCCGGCTCGACCCCGAGGTGCAGATGGTGCTGGTCACCATGGACATCACGGTGACCAACCAGGTACCGGACAGGGGGAACCTCTACACGTACTTCAGCAGCATCTCGGTGCCGGCGCTCTCGGAGGCGACCGACGTCAAGGCTCGACGGGTCGGTGGCGGAGCCCTCGCCTCCAGCCTGGAGGAAGCCGACGGTCCGCAGTGGTCGACGCTCTCGGTCGACCTGTCGCCCAACCTGCTCTATGGCCGCACCCAGGAGATCCACCTCACGTACGGGCTGCCCGACCTGCCGCCGCGCTCGGTCGGCTGGACCAGGGCGAACGCGGCGTACGCGACGTTCCCCGTCTTCGCGGTGGGCGACCCCGGGCTGGCCGACGTCGAGGTCGTCATTCCCAACGCCTTCCAGGTCGAGCTCAACGGCGGCGAGCTCGACCGTGACCGCCGGAGCAACGTCACCGTTTATCGCGCCGCCGACATCGAGAGCCCGGATGACTGGTTTGTCAGCCTCGTGGCGAGCAACGACGACCTGATGACTGAGCACCCCGTCAGGCACGACGGCCACGAGATCATGATCAGGGGGTGGCCCGGCGACGAGGAGTGGGCGCAGTTCGTCCAGGACTGGACGGTCCGTGGCATACCCACTCTCGAGGATCTCCTCGGCCAGCCGTGGCCGGTGGACGGCCAGCTCGAGATCGAAGAGAGCGCCGTTCCACACCTGTACGGCTATGGGGGTTGGTACGGCGGGACCGGTGACGTGATCGAGATCAGCGACGAGCTGGACCCGGAGCTCGTCCTGCACGAGCTGTCACACGCCTGGTTCGACTCGAACCTGTTCTCGGACCGCTGGGTCATCGAGGGCATGGCACAGGAGTACGCCATGCTCGCGGTCACGGCGCACGGCGCGACCCCGGCGTTGGCGCAGCAGGCGCCGATCGACCTCGGGCGGGCGGGTGCTCAGCCGCTACTCGGCTGGGATCACTTCAACCTCCATGAGGAGAAGAGCGAGGAACAGGAGGACTACGGCTACGACTCGTCGTGGTGGCTGGTCCACGAGCTGGCGACGGAGATAGGTCCCGAGGGCATGGCGGACCTGATCCACGCGGCGGTGGAACGCGACATCGCCTACGCCGGCGATCCGGACCCCGAGCTGTGGGTGACGGGGAGTTCGTGGCGGCGGACCCTCGACCTGTTCGAGGAGATCGGCGGCTCGACGGCGGCGAGCGATCTGTTCAGCCGGTATGTGCTTCTGCCGGAGGATCGTCCCATGCTGGATGAGCGGACACAGGCGCGCGGGCTGTACGCCGAGTTGGTCGATGCGGGCACCGGCTGGACCGCTCCGTTGGAGGTTCGGCAGGCGATGGGCGCATGGGACTTCGCGGCGGCGACCCGGCTCTTCGATGTGGCCGAACAGGCATTGGTCAGCCGCGACGCGGCGTTGGGCGATCTGGTCGATCTCGGCGTGGACGAGTTGCCAGCCCTCGAGCTGAGCTACGAGGCGAGCGAGGACGTCGAAGCTCTGGTCGCCGAGGCAGATGAGTACGCGGAGATGGCGGGGACGCTCGACGACACCAGCGACGACGTGGCGCAGGCGGGCGCACTGGAGCGGTTCGGACTACTGGGCGACGACGTTGTGGCCGACCTGCAGGGAGCTGCGGTCGCGATGGCGGACGGCGATGTGAGCGCGGCTGACTCGGAGGCCGTCGCGGCCGCCGAGACGGTCGACGGCGCCGCGCTCACCGGTGGGGCCAGGTACGCGATGTTCGCGGCGGCGCTGGCCGGCCTCGGTCTGATCTGGCGGCAGCGCGAACGCCGGGTAGGTTCTGGCAGGTGGCTGACCGCCGGGGTGTACTCCAGCCATTCGAGCTGACGGGGCCGCTGCGCGGCCTGCCGGAGTCGCTCGACGTCTCGACCTGGGACGGCACCGTCGAGCCGCCGGCCGACGTGCTCGAGCTGGCCGAGCTCTACGTCATGCCGTACACGTTCTCGCCGGTGACCGGTGAGGTGATCGCCCGGATGCCCCGGCTCCGCGTGGTCCAGACCCTCACCGCCGGCTACGAGCACGTGCTGCCGCACCTTCGGCGCGGCCTCACACTGTGCAACGCCCGCGGGGTTCACGACGCCAGCACGGCCGAGCTCGCGGTCACGTTGACGCTCGCGTCGTTGCGGGGCATCCCCGACTTCGTCCGTGCTCAGGGCCGGGCGGAGTGGGCGTACGGGGAGCGGTCCTCGCTGGCCGACCGTACGGTCCTCGTCGTCGGCTACGGATCGGTGGGTGCCGCCGTGGAGAGCCGCCTGCTCCCGTTCGAGTGCGACGTCCTGCGGGTGGCGCGGCGAGCCCGCGACGGCGTCGCGGGCCTCGAGGCCCTGCCGTCGCTGTTGGGCCGCGCCGACGTCGTGGTGCTGACGGTGCCGCTGACCGTCCAGACCCGCGGGATGGTCGACGCGACGTTCCTGGCCACCATGCGCGACGGCGCTCTGCTGGTCAACGTCGCGCGTGGTGCCGTGGTCGACACTTCTGCGCTGATCACCGAGCTGAGGCGCGGCCGGCTGTACGCCGCGCTGGACGTGACCGATCCCGAGCCGCCGCCACCGGAGCACCCGCTGTGGTCGGCGCCGGGGCTGCTCATCTCGCCGCACGTCGGCGGCAACACCACGGCGTTCCGGCCCCGGGCGATGCGGCTGGTCCACGATCAACTCGCGCGGTTCGCCGCCGGTGAGCCCCTGGCCAACGTCGTCGTCGGCTGAGGTGGCCTTGCGGTCGGCGGGTCCGGCAGACTGCGGGTGCATGACGGTGTTGCTCATGATCGGCACGCGCAAGGGCCTCTGGCTGGCGCGCAGCGACGACGACCGGCGGACCTGGCGGCTCGACGGTCCGCACTTCCTCATGCAGGAGATCCGGGCGTGCGCGATCGACTCCCGTGCCGGCACGGTGCGTCTGCTCGTCGGCGCACGGAGTGAGCACTGGGGGCCGTCGGTGTTCCACTCCGACGACCTCGGCGCGACGTGGGCCGAGCCGGATGGCGGCGCGGTGCGGTTCCCGCCGGAGGCGGAGGCCGCGGTCAAGGCGATCTGGCAGCTTCGGCCCGACACCGCCGACCGCCCCGACGTGGTGTGGGCAGGCTCGGAGCCGTCGGCCCTGTGGCGGTCCGACGACGGTGGTCAGACGTTCGCGCTGGTCGACGGGCTGTGGGACCACCCGCACCGGCCGACCTGGGAGCCGGGCTTCGGTGGCCAGGCCATTCACACCGTCCTGCCGCATCCGAGCGACGACTCCAGGGTGCTGGTCGCCATGTCGACCGGCGGCGTGTACGTCACGGGCGATGGCGGTCGGTCGTGGGAGCCGTCCAACACGGGGATCAAGGCGTACTTCCTGCCCGACCCGTGGCCCGAGTACGGCCAGTGCGTGCACAAGGTGGCCCGCGGCCAGTCCGAGCCCGACCGGTTGTTCGCGCAGAACCACCACGGTGTGTACCGCTCCGATGACGGTGGCGCGAGGTGGACCTCCATTGCCGATGGCCTGCCGAGCGACTTCGGCTTCCCGGTCGCGAGCCATCCGTCCCGGCCCGGTACGGCCTGGGTGGCGCCACTGGTCGCCGACGGCCAACGGGTGCCGCCACGGGGCGCCTTGCGCGTATGGCGCACCGACGATTCCGGCGAGTCTTGGCAGTCGGTCTCGTCGGGCCTGCCGGAGGATGGCTTCTACGCGGCTGTGCTGCGTGACGCTTTCACGACCGACGATGTCGCGGACTCGACCGGCTTGTATCTCGGCGCCCGCGACGGCTCCGTCTACGCCGGTGCCGACGAGGGCGAGACCTGGACAGAGGTCGCCCGGCACCTGCCCGACGTCCTGTGCGTGCGGGCGGCAGTGATGCCGTGAAGGTGACGGTCCGGCTCCCCGGGGCTCTGCGCGAGCTGGCCGGTGGAGAGCGCGCCGTCGTGCTCGAGCTGGATGACGACGCCTCGGTCGGGTTGCTGCTCGACGCTCTGGCGGTGCAGCTGCCGGCCGTCGAACGCCGGATCCGCGACGAGACGGGCACGGTGCGCCGCCATGTCAATCTGTTCATCGGCGACGCGAACGTCCGCGACGGCGCCGGTCTCGCCGAGCCACTGTCCGACGGCGCCGAGGTCCACGTCATTCCTGCCGTCTCGGGCGGGAGCAGTCCGTAGTTCGGACTCTGCGTCTCCGGTGCTGGGCGGCGGTCTACCGTAGGCGGCCATGACGACACCCTCCGGGCCGGATCTCAAGCCAAGGTCGCGCGAGGTCACCGACGGCCTCGAACGCGCAGCAGCACGGGGGATGCTCCGCGCGGTCGGCATGACCGACGACGACTGGGAGAAGCCGCAGATCGGCGTCGGGTCGTCGTGGAACGAGATCACGCCGTGCAACCTCTCGCTCGACCGGCTGGCGAAGGCCGCCAAGGAGGGCGTCCACGCCGCCGGCGGGTTCCCGATGGAGTTCGGCACGATCTCGGTGTCCGACGGCATCTCGATGGGCCACGAGGGCATGCACTACTCGCTGGTCTCCCGCGAGGTGATCGCCGACTCGGTCGAGACCGTGTTCGGCGCGGAACGCCTCGACGGCGCCGTGCTGCTCGCGGGTTGCGACAAGTCCGAGCCGGCGATGCTCATGGCAGCGGCCCGGCTCGACGTGGCCGCGGTCTTCCTCTACGCCGGCTCGATCCTGTCCGGCCGGATCGGCGACCGCGAGGTCACGATCATCGACGCGTTCGAGGCTGTGGGTGCTTGTGCTCGTGGGTTGATCACACGGGCCGAGGTCGACGCGATCGAGCGCGCGATCTGTCCTGGCGAAGGCGCGTGCGGCGGTATGTACACCGCCAACACGATGGCCTCGGCGGCCGAGGCGCTCGGCATGTCACTGCCCGGCAGCGCAGCGCCACCCGCAGTTGACCGCCGCCGCGACGGCTTCGCCCGCCGCTCCGGAGAGGCCGTCGTCGGACTACTCCGTCGCGGCATCACGACGCGCGACGTCCTCACCCGCGAGGCGTTCGAGAACGCGATCTCCGTCGTCATGGCGCTCGGCGGCTCGACCAACGCCGTCCTCCACCTGATGGCGATCGCCCACGAGGCCGAGGTCAAGCTCGATCTCGACGACTTCAACCGGATCGGCGACCAGGTGCCGCACCTGGCCGACGTCAAGCCGTTCGGCCGCTACGTGATGACCGACATCGACCGGATCGGGGGCGTCCCTGTCGTGATGCGGGCGCTGCTCGACGCCGGCCTGCTGCATGGGGACTGTCTCACCGTCACCGGCCGCACCATGGCCGAGAACCTGGCCTCGATCGCTCCGCCCGATCCCGATGGGAAGATCATCCACGCGCTCGCCGACCCGATCCACCGCACCGGGGGACTGACGATCGTCCGCGGGTCGCTGTCGCCGGACGGCGCCGTCGTCAAGACGGCCGGCTTCGACGCCTCGGTCTTCGAAGCCACCGCCCGGGTGTTCGACGGCGAGCGGGCCGCCATGGATGCGGTGGCCGACGGGACCGTCCTCCCCGGCGATGCGGTGATCATCCGGTACGAGGGCCCGAAGGGCGGCCCCGGCATGCGCGAGATGCTCGCCGTCACCGGTGCGATCAAGGGCGCCGGCCTGGGGAAGTCGGTGCTGCTGGTCACGGACGGCAGATTCTCGGGCGGCACGACCGGTCTGTGCATCGGGCATGTGGCTCCCGAGGCCGTCGACGGCGGACCGATCGCGTTCGTGCGCGACGGCGACCGCATCCGGCTCGACGTCGGGGCACGCACGCTCGACCTGCTCGTGGACGGGCCGGAGCTGGCGGGGCGACGCGACGGCTGGGCGCCGCCGCCGGCCCGGTATCAGCGCGGTGTACTGGCCAAGTACGCACGCCTGGTGGGGTCGGCCGCGACCGGCGCCGTCTGCGACTGATCGCTTCGTGGGAGTTGTCAGGCTGCGCCGCCCTGTTCGTCCTGGTCGCGGTCATTCCGATCATGACAACTCCGTGGAGGTGCGGCGTAGCGTCGACGCATGTCGTCGCTCGCCTTCCGCTTGGGCTCCGCCTATTCCGTCGCGGCCGCGGCGCTCCTCGCCGTCGCGGCGTGGTGGCTGACGGCCGCCCGGCCCC
>JBOGDS010000068.1:0-21357 GCA_050743075.1 Jiangellaceae bacterium
GCACCGCAGCGGTCGCGGCGGCGGCATCGGGCGCACCGTCGGTCGTCGGATCGCCCGCCCGCGCGGCCGCCCGCAGCAGCATCGTCGCCTGCCGGACCTCCGGGCGTTCGAAGAACCGCTCGGCACCGCGAACGACGTAGGGCACGTCGGCGCCACCGAGCGCCTGCTCATACGCCTCGGACTGGGCGTTGACCCGGTATAGAACCGCGATCTCGCGCGCCGGAGTGCCGCCCGCGGTCAGCTTGCCGACCTCGCCGGCCACCCACTCGGCCTCCTCGACCTCGTCGGAGTGCTCGACGAACTCGGCCGGCGGACCATCGGGCCGCTCAGCGCGCAACCTGACGCCAGCACGGGCGGCCGCGTCGGTCCCCCGCGCGAGGACGCCGTTCGCGACCGCCACGACCTGCGGCGTGGACCGGTAGTCGCGGACGAGCCTGACGATCCGTGCGTGCGGAAAGCGCTGCGGGAAGCTCACCAGGTAGTCGGGCCGGGCACCGGCGAACGAGTAGATCGTCTGCGCCGGATCGCCGACGACACAGACGTCGTCGCGATCGCCCAGCCACAATTCCAGCAGTTTCTGCTGTAGCGGCGACACATCCTGGTACTCGTCGACGACGAGGTGGCGGTACTGCTGGCGGACGGCGTCGGCGACGCCCGGCTTGCTGTCCAACAACCCGACGGCCGCCAACAGGATGTCCTCGAAGTCGAGGAGGCCGCGGTCGGTCTTGACGTCGTCGTACGCGGCATAGACCCGGCCTACGGTCTCGGCGTCGACGCCCGCGACCTCGCGGTGCCTGGCCGCGGCGGCGGCGGCGTAGGCGTCGGGCATCACGTTGCTGACCTTCGCCCACTCGATCTCCGACGCCAGGTCACGCAGGACCGTCCGGTCTGTGGCGACCCGGCACCGGCTCGCTGCGGCGCCGACCAGCGGGAGCTTGCTGGAGGTGATCTCAGGTAGCTGAGAGCCGGTGACGTGCGGCCAGAAGTACCGCGCCTGCCGCAACGCAGCAGAGTGGAACGTACGCGCCTGCAAACCGTCCACACCCAGACGGCGAAGCCGCCCGCGCATCTCGCCGGCTGCGCGGGTGGTAAAGGTGACGGCAAGAACGCGACGTGGATCGTAGGTGCCGGTCAGAACGCCGTGCGCGATGCGATTCGTGATCGCCCTGGTCTTGCCGGTGCCGGCGCCGGCGATGACGCAGACCGGGCCGGCCAGAGCCGTCGCGACCTCGCGCTGCTCCGGGTCAAGCGAGTCGAGGACGTCGGGCGGGCCTGGCATGGGCCCATCCTGGCAGGCCGTGCCGACGCCGTCGGCGGTCAGCGCATGCCGGTGGAACCGCGTCGAGGTGAGGCGAGCATCACGTCCCCAGCGGAACGTCGACTAGGTTCGGAGCGTTGTCGCATTCGTCGGTAAAGTTCCAGGGCTGTCCATGATCGACGGACCGACGCTGGGGTCATAGGCCCGGCATCGATCCGTGGATCACTGATCGATCCGGTTGGAGCGTCGATGTCGTTCACGATGTACGGCACGGCGTGGTGTGGCTACTGCCACCGGCTCAGGCGCGTGCTCGTACGTGACGGCATCGAGTTCACCGAGGTCGACATCGACGCCGACCCGGCGGCGGCGGCGCTGGTCCGCTCCCTGAACGGCGGGAACCAGACAGTGCCGACGCTGGTCTTCTCCGACGGATCCGCGCTGACGAACCCCAGCGCCGACGAGGTCCGCGCGAAGCTTGCGGCCTGACCACTACATCGGGAGCTCCGCGCCGTACCAGCCCTCGATCAGGCGGCGTGAGATCGACACCGACGGCGAGAGCAGGATGTCTCCGGCCCGCACGGCGGCCGCCAGGTCGGCCCGCGAGTACCAGCGGGCTTCGCTGATCTCCGCGCCGTCCGGGCGTGGCTCCTGTCCCCGGGCCCGCGCGTAGTAGCCGAGCATGAGGCTGGACGGAAACGGCCATGGCTGGCTGCCGGCATAGTCACAATCCGTCACCGTGATCGCCGTCTCCTCCGCGACCTCCCGAGCGACGGCCTGCTCCGGGGTTTCGCCGGGTTCGACGAAGCCGGCCAGCGTCGAGAAGCGGTGCGGCGGCCAGTTGGCGTGCCGGCCCAGCAGGCAGCGGCCGTCCTCGTCGGTCACCAGCATGATCACTGCGGGGTCCGTGCGCGGGTAGTGCTCGGAGCCGTCCGCCGGACAGCGACGCAG
Source organism: Jiangellaceae bacterium (assembly GCA_050743075.1). GTDB lineage: Bacteria > Actinomycetota > Actinomycetes > Jiangellales > Jiangellaceae > JBOGDS01. The sequence continues at coordinate 2,207 of JBOGDS010000068.1, forward strand.
GTAGCCCGCGCAGGAGACCACGGTCAGCGCACCACACTGTGAACAGTGCTGGTGCGCTCGATGCCAGTTCGCCAGCGCAACGGCCTGGACCATGAGCCCGGCATCGCGGTCGGCGAGGACGAGCCCGGCCTCGCGAAGAGTCACCGCTCGTGGGTCGCCCGGCGCGTCGTCGGCGTGAACCGCGAAGTACGGGACCGCGTCGTCGTCGACGCCGAGCAGGAACCGCTCCCCCCGTGGCGCCGTGCCCGGGGCCGCGAGGACGACCCGACCGTCGTCGACCGCCACCTTGCCGTCGCTGACAACGAGGACCTGCGTCCGAGGCTCCGCCCAGGCCGCCGCGAGCCAGGCGTCGTCGGTACGGCGGTGCGCCGCACGGTCGACGGTGGAGCGAGCCAGCGCGAGCGGACCGAGCAAGGAGTACTTCGGCGCGGCTCCGCTCACGGGCCGACTCTAGGTGGATGGTCCCGTGCGGCCGAGGCCCCGTCGATATCCCCATGGCACCACGGAGGACGACGAGCGCGCCCGGCATGAGCTGCGCGGGCGCCTGGGCGAGGTGCTCGGACGTCGGGAGGCGGCCGCATTGATGAGCATGATGCGTCCCTCACCCCGCACCATGATGATCAGCATGTTGACCACCGTCATCGCGGTGGCGGGTTGGCGTTCGGGGCGGCCCGCCTCGGGTGATGCCCAGCGCCGGGCATGATGCCGTCCCGTGCGAGCCGCCGCCATCCGCACGCCGCATGCCATCGCCGGGAACCGCTACCGTCGGGCCTCGTGAGCACACACATCGCCGCGGCACCCGGCGACGTAGCCGAGACCGTGCTGCTCCCGGGCGACCCGCTGCGTGCCGAGTGGATCGCCGAGGCCTACCTCGACGAAGCAACCTGCTACTCGCGCACCCGCAACATGCTCGGCTTCACCGGCACGTACCGCGGGCAGCAGGTCTCCGTACAGGGAACCGGGATGGGCCAGCCGTCGCTGGCGATCTACGCGCACGAGCTGATGACCGAGTACGGCGCCCGGACGCTGGTCCGGGTCGGCTCTTGCGGTGCGCTGGTCGCGAAAGTGGCCATCCGGGACCTCGTGGTCGCGCTTAGCGCGTGCACCGACTCCTCGATGAACCGGCTGCGCTTCGAAGGCATCGACTTCGCACCCACGGCCGACTTCGGCCTGGTCCGCGCGTTTGTCGACCAGGCCGAGCGCGCCGGCGTGCCGGTCCATGTGGGCCCGGTCGCGGCCATGGACTCGTTCTACGCGGACCGGCCGGAGCTGGTGAAGCGGCTCGGCGAGTACGGCGTCCTCGCCGTCGAGATGGAGACCGCCGCCCTGTACACACTGGCGGCCAAGCACGGCGCCCGGGCGCTCACGGTCTGCACGGTCAGCGACAGCCTCGTCACAGGCGAGGAGACGACGGCGGACGAGCGCGAGCGCACCTTTTCCGCCATGGCCGAGCTCGCCCTGGCGACGGTCACCGCCACCTGAACTGATGCCCTGATCCGGACACCAGCCGTTCCTGCCGGACCTCGCCCCATCCTCTTTCCCCATGATCATGTCGATTACGCACAGCAAACGGTGTACGTAATCGACATGATCATGGGGATAGCGTGGTCGACGTGGCGAGGCTCCGGCTGGCGACGTTCAACCTGCTGCACGGCCTCGGCGTCGAGGCGGGAGCGGTTCGCGAGGGAGAACTGTATGACGCCGCGGTCAGGCTCGACGCCGACCTGCTGAGCCTGCAGGAAGTCGACCGGGGTCAGCCGCGCAGCGGCAAGACCGACCAGGCCGCCGTCGTTGCCGACGCCCTCGACGCGCCCTGGTGGCGCTTTGCGCCGGCGCTGTCCGGTGTGCCCGGCCAACGGTGGTCGCCTGCCAGCCCGATGAGCGACCCGGCCGGCCCCGCCTACGGCATCGCGCTGGTCTCGCGGCTTCGCGTGCTGCATTGGCGGGCACGCAGCTTTCCGGCCGCGCCGGTGATTCTGCCGCTCAAGGTCGCCCACCGCCGTGGGCTCACACTGGTGCGCGACGAGCCCCGGGTCGCTCTCGCCGCCGTCGTGGTGGGACCGGACGGTCCGTTCACGGTCGCGGCCACGCACCTGTCGTTCGTGCCCGGTTGGAACGTCCGGCAGCTGCGGGCGACCGTGCGCTGGCTTGCCCCGATGCCCGCACCCCGCGTGCTGCTCGGCGACCTCAACCTGCCCGGGGCGGTTCCGCACGTCCTGACCGGCTGGTCCGATCTCGGCCGCACGCCCACGTACCCGTCCTGGCGTCCACGCGTGCAATGGGACCATGTGATCTCTCGCGGCATCGGTCACGACGCCGTGCGGGGCGTAGCCGCTCTCCGCCAGCCGGTCTCGGACCATTGTGCGCTCGTCGTCGATGTCGAGCTCTGACCGGCACCTGTCTGGCGTCGCGACGTGTCACAACGACTCGCCCGGCGCGAGATATCGGTAACCACTGTCCGTCTCCTGCGAGAGCCAGCTGTTGACGCTGCTGAGGCCCGCTCGTTGATCTGCGCGTCGTGGATCCCGAGGCCTGCAAGGCGTAAGACGTCGACGTGGTCGCCGTGCTCGGGCGAGACGAGGACGGCGTCGGCTCCGGCCAGGGTGCGCGGCTCGCTCCACACGCCCGGATCGATGACCAGGACGTGCTCGAGCCGGACGCACGCGTGCGTGAACTTGGTGACCTGCATGGTGGCCAAACCTAGGATGCGACAGGGACCGAGCGGAGCAGCCTCTCGAGCGCGGCCTCGTCCAGGACGTCGACCGGGCGGATGGTCAGGTTCTCGCGGATGTGGTGGAAGGCGGCCCCAACCTGCTCGAGCGGCAGCCCACACAGCCTGGCGAACGCAAGCCGGTACGCCGCGAGCTGAACGGCCCGCACCGACTCCTCGGCGCGGTCACGCGGCGGTCGGCCCGTCTTCCAGTCGACCACCTCGACGCTGCCGTCGACGGTCGGGAACACCGCGTCGACCCGGCCGCGGACCAGCACGCCGGCGATGAGCAGCTCGAACGGCGCCTCGACCTCGGCCGGGGTCCGGTCGGCCCAGGCCGACGCGAGGAACGCGGCCCGAAGCGTGGCGAGCTCGCGGTCGTGGGCAGCCCCTTCGTCGGCCGAGCCAGGCAACTCGTCGATGTCGAGCAGCTGTGGCGACCCCCACCGTGATTCCAGCCACGCGTGGAACAGGGTACCGCGACGGGCCAGCGGAGCAGGCGGCTGGGGGACCGGCCGGCGGATGGCCCGGGCCAGGGCATCCGGGTCGTCGCGCAGGAGCACGAGCGCCGAGACCGACAGGTGCTCCGGGAGCGGAATCTCCACGGCGACGTCGCCCGAGTGCCGCTCCCGTTCAGCGAGCAGGCGATCGACCTCGACGTCCCACTCGGCCGCCGCGGCGGCAACCTCGGCCTCACCCAGCAGGTCGGTCACGTCGTCACCGGTCTCGGCTGCGCGCACCAGGGCGGCACCCTGCTCGATCACCGCTCGCCGCGGGCCCAGCGGGTCATGCGGCCAGTAGTACTCGCGGGCGACGGCATCCATCGGGTTGGGCTCGCCGGGTTCGGGTTCATCGACCCAGATGCCGATCTCGCCCGCGCCCGCAGCACACGCGTCGCGGACCTCGACGAGGAACTGCGACGGCGTGCGCGGCCGGGTGCCGTCGCCCCACCGGTAACCCGTGCACACCAGGAGCTGACGAGCGCGGGTGGTGGCCACGTAGGCCAGCCGGCGTTCCTCCAGCCGGCCGGCCCGGCCGCAGTCCAGACCGAAGCGCTGAAAAGCATCGCGCGCCTCCTGTTGGTCGCGCGCCTGTTCGAGGCCGAGCCGAGGCAGCGCGTCGGCGTCGCCACGCAGCGGATACGGCAGCTCGGCAGGCTTGCCCAGCCAGGCCTTGTCACCGGCATGACCGGCCGGGAAGACGCCGTCGACCAGACCGGTGACGAAGGCGGCATCCCACTCCAGGCCCTTGGCGCCGTGCACCGTCAGTACCTGGACGCAGTCGCCCACGAGATCGACCTCGCCGGGCCGCAGCCCACGCTCGGCCGACTCGGCGGCATCGAGGTAGGCGAGGAACGCCGACAGCGTCGGGCCCTCCCCCGAGGCGGCGAACTCGGCCACCACGTCGAGGAACCGGTCGAGGTTGGCACGCCCGTTCGGCCCGCCGCGGGCGGCCACCTCGACGTCGAGGCGGAGGGTGCGTTCCACGTCGTGGACGAGGTCGGGCAGCGGCTGACCGACCCGCCGGCGCAAGCTGCGCAACTCCGCGGACAGGGCGGCCAGCCGCCGGCCGCCCTCCGCCGAGAGCCGGCCGCCGTGGGGCAGCGAGTCCAGCGCGTCGACGATGCTGCGGTCGTCGACCTCGTCCGGGTCGACGTCATCGCCGGCTGAGGCCGCCGTGCCCTCGACCGGGCCGGTCTCGGCAGTCCGGGCGCCGGAGCGGTCCGGTCCGCGCACCAGCGTCCGCGCCCACCGGGCCAGCGCCTCCAGGTCGCGTGGGCCGATCCGCCACCGGGCGCCGGTGAGCAGGCGCATCAGCGCATCGCCGCGAGCCGGATCCGCGAGAACCCGCAGCGTGGCGACGATGTCACCCACCTCAGGGGTCGTCAGCAGCCCCCCGACGCCGACGACCTGGACCGGCAGCTCGACGGCGCGCAGCGCAGCGTCGAACCGCGGCATCTGCGAACGGTTGCGCACCAGCACAGCCACCGACCTGCCCTCGGCCGAGGTGTCCCAGAACCGACGCGCCCGCCGGGCGACGTCGGCGGCCTCGTCGTCGACGGTCAGGTGCAGCGATGCGACGACCTCGCTGGCCGGTTGGCCCGGCAGGCACGACAGCTCCGGCACGTCGAGCCCCTCGGACCGCAGCGGCAGGGCGAGCCGGTTGGCGACCGAGAGGATCTCGGCGCCGTTGCGGAAGCTCGTCGTCAACGAGCTCTGTCCGGCCGCCCGGCCGTCGACTGTGCCGAACTCGTGGCGGAACTCTGTCAGCGTGCCCGCGCTCGCGCCCCGCCATCCGTAGATCGACTGGCACGGGTCGCCCACGGCGGTGACTGGATGGCCACGACCGAACAACGCACGCAGAAGCACCAGCTGGGCGTGGCTCGTGTCCTGGTACTCGTCGAGCAGGACCACCGCGAACCGTTCACGCTCGGCCGCGCCGACCTCGACGAACTCGGTGGCCAGCCGGGCGGCGAGCTCCGCCTGGTCGCCGAAGTCGGCGGTCTCGTTCCGGCGTTGGAGCGCGCGGAACTCCTCCACCAGCGGCACCAGCTGGGCCCGGGCGTCCTGGACGGCGAGAGCCCGTTCGACCTCGGCGTAGTAACTGCCCTTCATGCGAGGTAGTGCAGGAAGGGCGTCGACCTGCGCGCGCAGCGCGCTCGCGAACTCTCCGATCCGCCCGGGCTCGACCAGGTGCCCGGCCAACTCGCCGTGCAGGCGGAGCACGTCCTCGATGACCGTCGACGGGGCGTGCGAGACGTGGTGCATGTCGCCGGCGTACCCCTCGACCACCCGGGCCGCGTACTGCCAGGTCACCGCTTCGGTGACGAGCCGGGCCGCAGGTTCACGGCCCACGCGTAGAGCGTGTTCGCCGACGATCCGGCCGGCCAGGGCGTCGTAGGTGACGACGGTGGGTTCACCGTCGAGCAGGCTCGGGTCACGGTCGAGAACGGCGTCCAGCACACCACGGGCCGCCAGCTGGGCCAGCCGGCGGCGCACTCGTGCCCCGAGCTCTCTGGCCGCCTTGCGGGTGAATGTCAGGCCGAGCACCTGCTCCGGGCGCACCAGACCGTTCGCGACCAGCCACACGACGCGCGCCGCCATCGTCTCCGTCTTGCCGGAGCCGGCGCCGGCCACGACCACGCCCGGCTCGAGCGGCGCCACGATGGCGGCTGCCTGCTCAGGTGTCGGCACGGACTGCCCCAGCCGGCGGGCGAGCTCGTCCGCGGTGAACCTCACGGCGTCACCTGCGCGCCATCCGGATGCACCGGGCAGGACGGGCGGGCGGGACAGAAGCCGCACCACGAGGTGCGCTGCGCCCGGAAGGCAGCGCCGGCCATGCCGTTGGCAGTCCGGCCCAGCAACTCCTCGGCCCATGCCGGGTCGTCTGAGTCGGCCAGCGGCTGCTGACGTTGCTCGCGGGCCTCGGCGTTCTTCGGGGCACCGAGCTGGACGAGAACCGCACCGCCCGATCGGCGCTGATCACCGGCGACACCGTCGAATGCGCCGTGTTCGACCGCAAGCTGGTAGACGGCGAGCTGTGGGTGGCCAGGGAGGTCGTGCTCGACGACGGGAGACTTGGTGGTCTTGAAGTCGACGACGACGGGATGACCGTGCTCGTCCAGCTCGAGCCGGTCGACCCTGCCGGCCAGGCGGGCCCGGCCCACGTCGACGTCGAAGGCCTGCTCGACCGCCACCAACCTGCGTGGGTTGGACTTGAGCCACCGGCCCAGCCGCTCGACCATCGGCCTGGTCCGCTCGTACTCGCGCCGCCCCACCCAGCCGTCGCCGAGCTGGAGACCCGGCCAGAGCCGGTCGAACTCCTCGAGGAGCTGGACCTCGGACCAGTCGTGCCTGGCGGCCCGCTCGGCCAGATCGTGCAGGAGAGACCCGACGCCCGCCCTGGTGGTGTCGGTGTCGGTGGCGCCGCAGGCCTTGAGCAGCCAGCGCAGCTCGCAGCGGTTGAACTCCTCGACCTTGGACGGGGAGACGCGAACCGGCTCGCCCGGCGCGCGCAGCGGGGCGTCGTCGGAGAGGGCACCCAGCCCGTACCACCCGTCGGGCGCGGCAGCCCGAACGCCCGCACCGGCCAGCTTGGCGAGCTGCCGGGCGGCACCGCGGCGCCGAGCCACCGGCTGTACCGGGTCGTAGACCACCCGCCGGAGCTCGGCGACGACCGAGGACAGGTCGAGACCCCGTGCCGTCCGCTCGACCGGCCGTTCTTCCAGGCTCGGCGCAAGCGGGTCGAGGTCGTCGAGGAACCTCGACGGCTGGGCGTCGTCGGCCGCCACCGCTGTCACCAGGACCCTGCTGCGCGCGCGCGTGATGGCCACGTAGAACAGCCGGCGCTCCTCGGCCAGCCGTGCGCTCTGGCGGGCGCGCGCGGAGTCGTCGCGCCCTGCGAGCAGGTCGACCAGCGTCGCGGTTCCGAGCAGGCCGCCACGCCCCCGCAGGTCGGGCCATACCCCTTCCTGCACTCCCGCGACGGCGACGAGGTCCCACTCCAGGCCCTTGGCTGCGTGCGCAGTCATGAGCTGGACGGCCGAGCCGGGCGGTGCGACCGTGAGCGCGCCGGCCGGCACCTGCTGACCTCGCAGGTGCTCGACGAAGGCCGCCGGGCCGGCGCCGGGGAGGCGGTCGACGAAGCGCGCCACCGCGTCGAACAAGGCAACCACGGCGTCGAGGTCGCGGTCCGCCGCCGTCCCGGTCGACCCCCCGAGCAGGGCGGCACGCGACCAGCGCCCGGCGAGGCCGCTGCCGGACCACACGCTCCACAACACGTCCTCGGCCGTGGCGCCGGGCTGGGCCACCGCGTGGCGTGCCGCATGGAGCAACTCGGCGACCCGGGCGACTGGCGCGACGGCTCGTTGGTCCAGCGGAGCCAGCACGGCCGCCTTGTCCAGTGCCTCGACCGGCAGTGCAGAGGAGGCCCGGCCGCCGCCGGTCTGCAACTCGTGCGACCGCAGCTCCTGCCGCGCCCGGCGCAGGGCCAGCGGGTCGGCCCCGCCCAGCGGGCCGGTGACCAGCGTGATCGCGAGATCGGCGTCGAGCTCACGCTGACCGGCCGTCAGCGCGAGCACGTCGAGCAACGCGCGCACGGGTCGCTGGTCGGCGAGCGCCACCTCCTCGAGCCGGACGGCGACGGGGACACCCGCACCGGTCAGGCCGCGCCGCAGCACCGGCAGCGCGACAGCCGACCGTACGAGGACGGCCATCGACTCCCACGGCACGCCGTCGAGGAGATGAGCTTCGCGCAGCCTGCCGGCGATGAACCCGGCCTCCTGGCTCGCGCTGGCGAGGACGTGTACGGACAGCTGCCCCGCGGCCCCGGGGTCGCCGGGAGTGAGACGGCGGTGCCCGTGCGGGCCACTGAGCCTCGCCGCCACCCGTCGCGTCGCCGAGAGCAGGGTGGGCCCCGATCGGCGGGAGACCGTCAGCGCATGGACCGGCGCCGGGGTCCCGTCGGCGGTGGTGAACCGGTCTGGGAAGCGACGGACTCCGTCGACCTCGGCACCTCGGAACCCGTAGATCGACTGGTCGGGGTCGCCGACGACGACCAGGTCGCGTCCACCGCCGGCGACCAGGCTCAGCAGCTCCTCCTGAGCAGGGTCGGAGTCCTGGTACTCGTCGACGACCACGAACTCCCGGGTATCGCGTTCACGGGCCAGCAGCGCGGGGTCGTCGCGCAGTAGGTCGACGGCCGCCCGGACCAGCTCGGCCGGGTCGTACGCGGGTGGCTGGCGTAGCGCGGTGACCCCCGCGTACTGGTGGGCGAAGCGGGCGACCGCCAGCCAGTCGTCACGCCGGTGTGCCCGACCGAGCGTCGCCAGCTCCGCCGGACCGACGCCGCGCTCCACGCTCCGCATCAGCAGGTCTCGCAGCTCCTCGGCGAACCCACGAGTCGTGAGCGCGACCCGCAACGGCTCGGGCCAGTAGTCGGCGCCCAGCTCTTCGAGATCACCCCGGAGCAGCTCGCGGATCAACACGTCCTGCTCCGCGCCGGTCAGCAGCCGGGGCTGCATCTCGCCCCGCAGCACGGCCTCACGGCGGAGCAGCCCGAACGCGTAGGAGTGGAACGTGCGCGCCAGCGGCTCGCGGACGGTGCGCCGCAGCCGGGCCGCGATGCGGTGGCGGAGCTCGCCCGCGGCCCGCCGGCTGAATGTGAGGACCAGGATCCGCCCCGGATCGATGCCGTCGCGCTCGACCCGGTGCCGGGACCGGCCAGCACGATCAGCGGCCCGCCACGGTGCTCGACGACCCGGCGCTGGTCGGCGTCGAGCACCGGTGCGCCGACCGTTGCCCGCGACGCTCGCACCAGGCGTACTGCCGGCCCCCGCACCGGACCACCCCCTTCGATTGGCCGCCATCCCACCACGGCACACCGACAACGGGCTCCAGCGCCGCCGGATGCTGTCCGACGACACGACTTCGACAGCGAGATGTTCGCAAAGATCGCCAATCCGGCCCGTTGACGAGCATCTCGCTATCGAAGATGCTGCGAAGCCGCGCCGCCGCCCCATCCAACGGCTCCGACCACGTTGATCGTGCGAGCTCAAGCCCAGCATTGCCCGCCCGCCGGCGCCGGCAGCCGCGCGGGGGCGACGTCAAGGCTGCCGTCGCCCACGCCCAGTTCGAGACCATTCACCCGTTCGGCGACGGAAACGGGCGGACCGGGCGAGCCCTCATCCACGTCATCCTCCGCCGACGTGGGCTCGCGCCTCGGTTCGTTCCGCCCCTCAGCCTCCTCCTGGCGACATGGGCAACCGACTACGTCAGCGGGCTGACCGCCTTTCGCCATCTTCAGCCCTCCGACAGCCCTGGACGGTCCCTCGCTGCCCACGAATGGCTGCGCACGTTCGCCGCAGCCGTCACGCGCGCATGCATCGACTCCGAGACCTATGCCACCCGCATCGACGAGCTCACGGCCGCCTGGCGTCAACAGCTGGGCGGCGTTCGAGCTAGCTCGGCGGCCCATCTCCTGCTCCGGGCGCTACCCGGAACGCCGGTCGTCACCGTCGACTCGGCTGCAGCCCTCATCGGGCGATCTGCCGTCCGCACCGGCGAGGCGGTCAACCGGTTGGTAGACGCTGGCGTCCTGCGCCAGCGCAACATCGGCCGGCAGCGCTACCGCGTGTTCGAGGCCTCCGGCGTGCTCGATCTGTTCACCAGTCTGGAACGTGCGCTCGCGAGCCCGCCCGGCGACACTGCGATCGACCCACCGAACCACGTGGTTCCTCATCCGCGCTGATCGACTCGGCCCGGGCGCCAGGCGGCGCGGCGCATGTCGACGTGGCTGCCGTCGGTGCTCAGCGGACACGACTCGGCGATCAGTTCGCGACGCGCCGCGACCTCGTGGCCGGGCGGGAGCCGTCCGGCCGCTGTGACTACTCGCCACCACGGGACCGCACCCCCGTACGACGCCATGACAGCGCCGACCACGCGCGGCCCACCCCTGCCCAACGTCGAGCCGACGACCTCGGCCACCGTGCCGTAGGCCATCACGCGCCCGGGTGGGATGCGCTCGACGAGCGAGAGCACCGCCTCGACGTACTCGTCGTCCACGCGGCCCATGGTGCCGGTCGATCCCGCCACGCCGGGGCACGATGATGCGGCCAGGCGGTGCCCCCACGGCGCCGGCATGGAACGATCGACACCGATGGCGGAGACGGACGTGGCCGATATGCGGATTCCGGTCCGGGACATCCCGGTGGAGGAACCCCCGCTTCCTCGGCGTACGCGCCGGCCTCTGGACATTCTCCGGCTGGTCCTGACCACCCTTGCCATCGCCGCCGTCGTCGGCCTGGCGATCATCGCCGAGCAGACGCTGTCCGGCCTGGCCGAGGACCTGCAGCAGATCGGCGACCGGATGCCCGACGGGCTGGTCGACACCCTCGCCGTCGCCGGTGAGCTCGTGGGTCTCGCGCTGCCGCCGCTACTCGTCGTGCTGCTGATGCTGCGCGGCCGGCTGAGAACGACGGCCGAGGTGTTGATCGCGGGCGTGCTCGCGGCCGTTGTCGCGGCCGTGATCTCCCGATGGCTGGTCGACGGCGGACCGGACGTGTTCGGCCGGGCGTTCGTGCCGGCGGTGCGATCCGTGCTCACCACGCCGGGCGTCCCCGCGGACGTCACCGGGCCGGTGCCACCATATCCGGCGCTGCTGGTCGCGATCATCACCGTCGCCGCCTGGATCGACCTCAAACGGGCGCGGCAGGCGGCGCTGTTCGCGATCACGGTCAGCCTGGCGGTCGGCCTGCTGGACGGCACCGCGACGGTCGCCGGAACGGTTCTCTCGCTGGGCGTGGGCCGCCTGGTCGGACTCGGCGTCCGGCTGGCCAGCGGGCGACCGTCGACGGCGCCGGATGGTCGCGCCGTCGCCACGTTGCTGAGCGCAGAGGGTCACGAGGTCCGAAGCGTCCGGTCCGACCAGGTCGACCAGCACCGCCGCTACGTCGTCGAGACCGCCGACGAGCCGCTCGGCGTGATCGTGCTCGACCGGGAGAACGAGGGCGCCGGCATCCTGGGCAGGACGATCGCCCGCGTGCGTACCCGCGAGGAGCTGCTCCCCCGGGAAGCGCTGACCATGCGCGCGGTCCTGGACCAGTCGGCACTGCTGTCGCTGGCCGTCAGCCGGGCGGGCGCTCGCACTCCGAGACTGCGGCAGGTTCTCAAGATCGGCGCTGACGCCGTCGCGATGGTGTTCGACCACGTGCCCGGACGGCCGCTCGCCGACGTGCGGGCGGACGAGATCAGCGACGCGACACTGCACGACCTGTGGCGTCAGCTCGACCGGCTGCGCAAGCACCAGGTGGCCCACCGGCGACTGTCGGGCCGCACGATCCTCCTCGGAGACGACGGTCGGGTGTGGTTGCTCAACCCGTCCGGCGGCGAGATCGCCGCCCCAGAGCTCGCCCTTCGGGTCGACCTCGCCCAGGCACTCGTCGGCATCGGCCTGGTGGTCGGTGCCGAACGGGCCGTCTCCACGGCCTTCGACGCCCTGGGCGCCGAGCGCGTGGCCGGTGCGGTGCCCCTGATGCAGCCGCTCGTGCTGGCCCGCACGACACGCAGCAGGCTCAAGGGCAGGCGGGCGCTGCTGAGCGAACTCCGCGACGGCGTCGTCGCCCGCGCCGACGTGGAGCCGGACGAGGCCATCCGGATCGAGCGGCTCCGGCCGCTGTCGCTGCTGACCGGCGTCGGCGCTGTCGCCGCCGTCTACCTGGTGGGGACCCAGCTCACCGACGTCCCCTTCGGCGACCTGATCTCCCGAGTCCAGTGGGGCTGGGTCGCGGCCGCCGTGCTGTCGATGGGGCTGAGCTTCGTCGGTGCGGCCTGGGCGCTGCTCGGCTTCGTGCCCGAGCGGATCCCGTTCTGGCGGACGTTCTGCGCCCAGGTCTCACTCGGCTTCGTCCGGTTGGTCGCTCCTGCCACGGTCGGCACGGCAGCGATCAACATCCGGCTGTTGACGAAGGCCGGGGTGGCCGGACCGCTCGCCGCGGCCAGCGTCGCCGCCAACCAGGTCGGCAACGTCGCCGTCTCGATTCCCTTGCTCATCGTGCTCGGCATCGCGACCGGGTCGAGCGCTGCGGCGAGCCTCGAGCCGTCGCCCGCCATGCTCGCCGTCATCGGCGGGATCGTGGTGCTGGCGGGCTTGCTGCTTCTGGTGCCGCCGATCAGGGTTCGCGCACGGGCGGTGTGGATGAGCTTCGCCCAACGCGGCCTGCCCCGGTTGCTCGACGTGCTCGGCAACCCGCGCAAACTGACCGAGGCCGTCGGCGGCATCCTGTTGCAGGCAACCGCACTCGTGTTCTGCTTCTTCGCGTGCCTTCAGGCACTCGGCGCCGACGTCAACATCGCCGCGCTCGCGGTGGTGCAGCTCGTCGGCAACACAGTCGGCATGGCGGTCCCGACGCCGGGCGGTCTCGGCGCCGTCGAAGCGGCGCTCACCGCCGGCCTCACGGCGATCGGGGTGGGGACCGGCGTGGCGGTCTCATCGGTACTGCTGTTCCGGATCGTGTCGTTCTGGCTGCCGATCCTGCCCGGCTGGATCCTGTGGACCCAGATGCAGAAGCGCAACCTCCTGTGAGGGGATCACGCGCTTTGGAGCGGCGGCATCGGTCAGTACGACGGCTGGCTGGGGTCGATCTGGTTGACCCAGGCCGCGACACCGCCGCCGACGTGCACGGCGTCGGCGTAGCCCGCCCCCTTGACGACGGCCAGCGCCTCGGCCGACCGGGCACCGGACTTGCAGTGCAGCACCACCTGCTTGTCCGACGGCAGCTTCGGAAGCGCCTCGCCGGTCAGGAACTCGCCCTTCGGGATCAGCACGGCACCGGGGATCCGGTTGATCTCGTACTCGTTCGGCTCCCGGACGTCGATGAGCGCGAACTCACGCTCCCCGCGCTCGCGGGCCTCGAGCCAGTCGGCCAGCGTACGGACCGAGATCGTCGAGTCCACGGCTGCCTCGGCGGCCTCGTCGCTGATGGCACCGCAGAACGCCTCGTAGTCGACCAGTTCGGTGACGGTCGGGGTCTTGCCGCAAATCGCGCACTCGGGGTCCCGACGGACGTTGACTGTCCGGTACGACATCTCGAGGGCGTCGTAAACCATGAGCCGACCGAGCAGCGGCTCGCCGACACCGGTCAGCAGCTTGATCGCCTCGGTCACCTGGATCGACCCGACGGACGCGCACAGCACGCCCAGCACGCCACCCTCGGCGCACGACGGAACCATCCCCGGCGGCGGCGGCTCGGGGTACAGGCAGCGGTAGCACGGGCCCGTGCCCCCGGGGGCAGATGGCCAGAACACACTTGCCTGTCCATCGAAGCGGTAGATCGACCCCCACACGTACGGCTTGCCGAGCAGCACGGCGGCGTCGTTGACCAGGTAGCGGGTGGCGAAGTTGTCGGTGCCGTCGACGATCAGGTCGTAGCCGGCGAAGATCTCCATGACATTGTCGTTGTCGAGCCGCTGCTCGTGCACCACGACGTTCACGTACGGGTTGATCTCGACGACACTGGCCTTGGCGGACAACGCCTTGGGCGTCCCGACGTCGGACTGGCCGTGGATCACCTGGCGCTGCAGGTTGGACTCGTCGACGACGTCGAAGTCGACGATGCCCAGCGTGCCGACACCGGCCGCGGCCAGGTACATCAGCGCCGGCGAGCCGAGACCACCGGCACCGATGATCAGCACGCGAGCGTTCTTCAGCCGCTTCTGCCCGACCATGCCGACGTCGGGGATGATCAGGTGCCGCGAGTAGCGGCGAACCTCGTCGACACTCAGCTCGGCGGCAGGTTCGACCAGCGGGGGCAGCGACACGGCGTTCTCCAGAGCGAGGATGTGATCTCGACGGGCCCAACGATGCCACCCGTACACCCATTCCCGGCACTCATGTCGGTCGGGATGTGCGCGCGACATGGTCGCGGACGAAGGAAGCCACCAGTGCCGGACGCTCCATCATGGCGACGTGCCCGGTCGTCGGCAGATGGACCACCCGGGCGGACGGCAGGGTGCGCCGCCACCGCGCCGCCGTGGACGAGTGGACGAGAGTGTCGCGCCCCCCGATCAGCACCAACGTCGGGCAGGACACCAGCCGGGCCGAGGCCCAGGCCGACCGCCACCGCGGCACGGCGTAGTGCCGGACGATCGAACGCAGCGACTGGAGCAGGACGGCGTCGGCGTGCGCCTGCCCGATCCGCTGATGCCGCTCCTCGGCCGCTGCCGCCATCTGGTCCGGACCGAGGGCCCCGGGGTCGCCGTAGAGGATGTCAGCGAGCCGGCGTACCTGTGTCTCGACGGGCTCGGCACTGCCGCGCGCGAGCAGCCGCTCGCCGAGCCGTGGCACCGCCACCAGCGCCATCCCGCGAGCTGCAGAAGGCAGGCGCAGGTGCGGCATCGCGGGCGACACCAGGGTCAGCGTTGCGACCAGGTCGGGTCTACGGGCAGCGACCAGCACCGAGATCAGCCCGCCCATCGAGTTGCCGACGACGTGGACCGGACGGTCGAACCGTTCCAGGTAGGAGACCAGCACCTTCGCGTAGGCGCCGACGCTGTGGCGGCCGGCCGGCGGCGACTCGCCATGGCCCGGCAGGTCGAGCGCCCACTGGTCGAGAGCGCCGGTCAGCTCGCCCATGAGCCCCGTCCAGTTCGTGGACGAACCGCCGAGCCCGTGCACGTAGACGGCAGGCGGCCGGCCCGCCATGGCCGTTTCGGCATGGCGCGCGTACAGGCTGGCTCCGTCCGGCAACTCGACCAGCCTGCCGGGCCATCGCGTCACACCGACATCGCTCACGGGCAGATGGTAGAAGTACGGCCGGCGCCGCGCCGAGACGGCACCCAGTAGGCTCGGTCCCTGTCGATCGCCCGGGAGGTGCGCCGTGTCCGAGAGCGACATCCGCGCTGACGAGGCCGAGGATCCCTGGGCGCCCGAGGACGACCAGCCGGGCCTGGATGCCGGCGTGGTCCCCGAGGCCGACGCTCGCGAGCAGCGTCAGAGTGTGGTGGGGTGGGCGGCCGGCGAGCCGACGCCCATCCCATTCGACGTCGACCCGGCTGACGCCGCCGAGCAGCAGCGGGTCGTCGAGTTCGACGAGGACGACTACCGCTGAGCGACGAGTCCGGCCCGGCCCGCACGAGGCGCGGAGGTACGATCCGCACCGCCGGAGTCGACGGGCCCTGCGCCCGACGAGGAGCATCGTGACGAGCGAGTCCGACCTGCCCACGCGCGGGGTGCGTCTGCCCCGGACGGCCCGCCGCGCCCAACTCCTGCGCGCGGCCCGTGACGTCTTCGTCGCCAACGGATACCACGCCGCCGCCATGGATGAGATCGCGGAGCGGGCGGGCGTCAGCAAGCCCGTCCTCTATCAGCACTTCCCAGGCAAGCTCGACCTGTACCTCGCCCTGCTCGACGACAGCAGCGAGGAACTGCTGGCCAGGCTGCACGACGCATTGCGCTCCACCGACGACAACAAGGAGCGCATGACGGCGACCGTCACCGCGTACTTCGCGTTCGTGGACGACCCCGCCGGCACCTACCGCCTGCTGTTCGAGTCCGACTTCGCCAACGAAGTCGCCGTCCGCGAGCGGCTCGACCGGCTCAACATCGCCTGCGCCGACGAGATTGCGAAGATCATCGCCGAAGACACCGGGTTGCCGGTCGAGGAGTCCACGCTGCTCGCGATCGGACTGGTCGGCCTGGCGCAGATCTCGGCACGCTCCTGGCTCCACGCCGCGGGTTCCATCCCGCGCGACGCGGCCGCGGAGCTGGTCGCGGCGTTGGGATGGCGAGGCATCCGCGGGTTCCCCAAGCGCGACGACGCCGACTGACGAGTCCCCCGTTCGCCGGCGGCACATCCGTCGGGTGCCGGTCAGGCCGTCGCCCTCGACTAGCCTGGCAATCGAGACACTGCAGGCCGAACACCAAGGGGTGACCGTGGAGGTCAAGATAGGCGTTCACAACGCCACGCGTGAGCTCGTGCTGGAAAGCGCGCAGACTCCGGAGGAGGTCGAGAAAACCGTCTTCGACGCGTTGTCCGGCAAGGGCGGTGTGCTCGACCTCACCGACGAGCGGGGTCGCCGGGTCATCGTCCTGACTGCGCATCTCACCTATGTCGAGATCGGCGAGCCGGTCGAGCGCCGGGTCGGCTTCGGCGCCCTCTGACAGGACACGCCGACGGCTGTACATGTCGCGTTCTCTGGCGCTGACCGCCGCGACACGGCAGGCTGTCCCCGGCAAGGTCATTTCGTCCGTCGGCACTCTCGAGAGGCAGGCGCCGTGGAAATCAGCGGAATCTTCTCAGCCCTCATCGTCGGCCTGATCATCGGGGCGCTCGGGCGTCTCGCCGTCCCGGGCAAGCAGAACATCCCGATCTGGCTGACCCTCGTCATCGGCATCGTCGCCGCGCTCGTGGGCACGTTCATCGTGCAAGGACTGCGCGACACCAAGGGCATCGACTGGATCGAGATCATCGTCCAGGTGGCGCTCGCGGCCGTCGCCGTCTGGGGCGTCATGCAGGTGCGCGGCAGACGCGGCACGACCGCTCCCTAGCGGGCGGCAGGTCAGATGATCATGTCGACTACGTCCACCTTTCGCTGGACGTAGTCGACATGATCATGTGAGGGCTACGAGGCCAGCCCGAGGGCGTCCATCCGCTTGGCGTGGTTCTCCGTCAACCGAGCGAAGACGTGCCCGATTGCCGCCAGGTCCATGCCCGAACCATCCACGCCGCCCGTGATCAACGCCGTCAGCGAGTCGCGGTCCGCGGCCACCCGCTGGGCCTGCGACAACGCCTCGCCGACGAGCCGTCGGCCCCACAGCGCCAGCCGCCCACCAACCCTCGGGTCGGCCGTGATGGCGGCCCGCACCCGGTCCACGGCGAAGTCCGCGTGGCCGGTGTCGGCCATGACGTCGCGCACCAGCGCACTGGTGTCCGGGTCGAGGTAAGCGGCCACCTCGCGGTAGAAGTCCGCGGCGATGCCGTCGCCGACATAGGCCTTGACGAGCCCTTCCAGCCAGTCCGCGGGCGCGGTGTGGTCGTGGAAGGCGTCCAGCGGCTCCCGGAACGGAGCCATCGCCTGGTCGGCGTCCGCGCCCAACTCGCTCAGCCGGTCGCGCAGTCGCTCGAAATGGTGGAACTCGGCTACCGCCATCGCGGCCAGCGCCGCCTTGTCCGCGAGCGTCGGGGCCATCTCTGCGTCGGCGGCGAGCCGCTCGAACGCGGTGAGCTCACCCAGCCCGAGCACACCGAGCAGGTCGACCACGGCGGCCCGGTATCCGGGGTCGTCCAGCGCCGACGGGCCCTCGGTCATGTCGCGCACCCTATCCCCGGACCAGGCGATGCAGGCGACCACCTCAGGTCGTCAACGACGTGATCAACGTGGCCTTTCGTGCCGCACCCTGTACCGTTGTCCTCGTATGCACAGGCGTCCGGGCGAAACGGGCGCCCTCGAGGACAGCCCCCGGCGTCCGTGCGGTCCCTGCGGCGAGGCCCCTGGCGAGAGCGCGAGGAGCGCCCCGCAGCGCGACCGTGGCTGGCGGCCCGCGCTCGTGGACCCTTCAACGTAAAGAGGCGAGACGCCCTGACCACCTTCCGGGACCTCGGAGTCCTGCACCCCATCGCCGACGCCCTGGAGCGTGTCGGCATCACCGAACCCTTCCCCATCCAGGAGATGACCCTTCCGGTCGCCCTCCTGGGCAGCGACCTGATCGGCCAGGCCCGTACCGGTACCGGTAAGACCTTCGCCTTCGGCGTGCCACTGCTCCAGCGCATCGTCGCCCCCGGCGACCGCGAGTACGACCAGGCCGCCGACCCGGGCAAGCCGCAGGCGCTGATCGTCACGCCGACCCGCGAGCTGGCCGTCCAGGTGACTGCCGACCTCCGGACCGCGTCCGCCGTCCGCCGGGTGCGCATCCTGACCGTCTACGGCGGCCGGGCGTACGAGCCCCAGGTCGAGGCGCTGCGCACCGGCGTCGACGTGGTTGTCGGCACGCCCGGCCGGCTGCTCGACCTGGCCGGTCAGGGCCATCTCGACCTCGGCCATGTCAAGGTCCTGGTGCTCGACGAGGCCGACGAGATGCTCGACCTGGGCTTCCTGCCCGACGTCGAGAAGATCGTCGCCCTGACGCCCGAACTGCGCCAGACGATGCTGTTCTCGGCGACCATGCCGGGAGCCGTCGTCAGCCTGGCCCGCCGCTACATGCGTCATCCGCTGAACATCCGGGCCGAGTCGCCGGACGAGACCCAGACAGTCCCGGCGACCGCGCAGTTCATCTACCGGGCCCATTCCCTGGACAAGGACGAGATCATCGCCCGGCTGCTGCAGGCAGAAGGCCGCGGCCTGGCCATGATCTTCTGCAAGACCAAGCGCCAGGGCCAGCGGCTCGCCGACGAACTCGCCTCGCGCGGGTTCGCCGCGGCCGCGGTCCACGGCGACCTCGGCCAGGGTGCGCGCGAGCAGGCGCTGCGCGCGTTCCGCAACGGCAAGATCGATGTGCTCGTCGCCACTGACGTCGCAGCGCGCGGCATCGACGTGGAGGGGGTGACCCACGTCGTGAACGTCGCCTGCCCGGAGGACGACAAGACCTACCTGCACCGGATCGGCCGCACCGGCCGGGCCGGCGCCTCCGGCATCGCGGTCACGCTGGTCGACTGGGACGACGTTGCGCGCTGGAAGATGATCAACAAGATGCTCGACCTGCCGTACGACGACCCGCCCGAGACCTACTCCTCCAGCGAGAACCTGTTTCACGACCTCGGCATCCCACCCGGCACCACGGGCCGCCTGCCATCGGCCGCGCAGACCAGGGCAGGCCTGGCAGCCGAGGAGCTCGAGGACATCGGCGAGACGGGCCGCCGCCGCGCGGCCGGCCGTTCGTCGCCCACCGCGCGAGGACGTGGCGCCGGTCGAGGGCGCCAGCGCCCGGTCGGACAGGACCGCACCGAGCC
>JBOGDS010000069.1:0-20423 GCA_050743075.1 Jiangellaceae bacterium
GCGTCGGCGAGCGCGTCGACGAGCCGGCGGCGGTCGTCGCCGCCGATTCCCGCCGGCTCGCCGTCGCCCCTTGCGTCGAGCATGCGGCGGGCCGCGTCGCTGACGTCGGCCGCGACGCGCTCGTCGGAGGACCGACGACGTGCAACCGCCTCGCGCAGCACCGAGACGAACCGGGCCAGCCCGACGCCGGTCTTGGCGGACAGGGGGACGACCGGCACCTTGGACAGGCCGTCCTCGGCCAGCAGTCGCTGGAGGTCGCGCACGCACCGCTCGACGTCGACGGGCGTCAACAGGTCGATCTGGTTCAGCACGACCAGGGTCACCGCAGCATGGCCGGCCAGCGGCCGGAGGTAGCGCTCGTGCACGACGGCGTCGGCATACTTCTGCGGGTCCATCACCCAGACGAACAGGTCGACCATGTCCACCAGCCGGTCGACCTGGGCCTGGTGTGACTGCTCGGTGGAGTCGTGGTCAGGCATGTCGAGCAGCACCAGGCCGTCCAGGGCATCGTCCTCCCCGGAGTCGAGCACGCTCTCCTTCGGAACCCGGTGGCGGATCGGGATGCCGAGCCATTCCAGCAGCGGCGTGACCCCCTGGGTTCCCCAGACGCAGGCCAACGGCTCGCCCGTCGTCGGGCGACGCACGCCGACCCGCGCCAGTTCGATCCCTGCCACGGCGTTGAACAGGGACGACTTGCCGCCGCCGGTGGCTCCGGCCAGGGCGACCACGGTGTGGTCAGTGGACAGGCGGCGGCGCTGTCCGGCCCGGTTGATGACCGTGCGGGCGTGCTCGACCACATCGTCGGGCAGCCGGCCTTCGGCGTCCTCGGCTGCTGCGGCCAGCGCGTCGAGCCGTTCCGGCAGGCCGGCCCGCGCGGGGCGGCGCAGAATCCTCACGCGTCGGCCTCCCGACTCCGGGCCTGGCCGACCCAGACGACGGCTTCGCGCACGGCCTGTCCGGCACCCGGATCGAGGTCGAGCCTGTCCAGCCGGTCGGTGAAGCGCGCCTCCTCGGCTGACATCAGCGCTTGCGAACGCCGGCGCAGGTCGGCCCGGGCTGCGTCGGCGAGCCGACGGATCGCCTGGTCGCCGAAGATGGCCTCGAGGAGCTTCTGGCCGACGACGGCCGTCCCTCCTGCGATTCCGATCTCGGCGCCGGACAGGCCCGCAGTCGAGGCGAACACGACGATCATCAAGGCCAGCCCGAGACCATTGATGCCGAAGGACAGCATGCGCGCGGTGAACCGCTTGTCCTGCCCTTCGGTTCGGACCAGGTCGAGCACGGCGCCCTGCCACGCCCGTACCTGGGCAGCGGACCGCGTCCCGAGATCGGCCGAGCTGCGGGAGAGATCGTCGCCGCCGAGCAGGCCACGTCCGGCCGGGTCGGAACGCCAGGCCGCGTCAGCACGCTCGGCGGCACGGTCCGCCTCGTCGACCAGGAGGGCTTGCAGGCCGTGCTCGATGGCCTGCTCGACCTCGGCTGTCGGCTGCGGACGGCCGCGGAGGAATGCGCCGATGCGGTCCCGGATGCGGCCGACCTTGTCCTCCAGCGACCGGTAGAACTCACCCGTACCGACGAAGTCCTGCCACCGGGCGAGGACCTCCCCGCGCAGCATGCTGCCGTCGTGGGTCGACCGCTCGACCGCCTCGATGGCTTCGGCGTAGACCTGCCGGACGGCGGTGCGCAGGCGGCGGGCGGCGGCCACCTGCCCGTCCGCTGCCTCCGCAAGTGGCGGCGAGCGACGGACGATCCCGCCGACGGCACCGTCGAGCGTGCGCCGGACAACCTCGGCCCGAGCGGCACTGTCGGACGCAAGGTCCTTCAGCCACGACGCGACGGGCTCGGCGTGACCGTCGGGAAGCATGCCGTCCTCGTCTACCGTCGTCTCCGCGACGACGAACAGCGGCGCCTCCCCCAGGCCGTGTTCGGAGAGCATGGACGCGAAATGCCGTCGTACCTCGTCCTCCGCGCCTGCCGGCACGCGGTCGAGAACGACGGCCACGGCCGCGCTTCGCTCGACCGCGGCGTGCAACAGGTCCCACGGGACGGCGTCGGCGTAGCGGGCTGCTGTCGTGACGAACAGCCACAGGTCCGCCGCCGCGAGCAACTCGCCGGCGAGCTGACGGTTCTCGGCGACGACGGAGTCGATGTCGGGGGCGTCGAGCAACGCCAACCCGGGCGGGACCGCATCGTCGGCAACCAGGTGCAGCGTGCCCGGGTCGGCCAGCTCACCGGAGGTGACCCGGGCCAGGTCGGGCAGGATCCGGTGGCTGGTGAACCAGTCGGCCTCGTCTGGGTGGTACACCAGGACCGGCGCGCGGGTGGTCGGGCGCAGCACGCCGGCCTCGGTCACTGGCCGGCCGACGACGGCGTTGACCAGCGTCGACTTGCCGGCGCCGGTGGACCCGCCCACGACCGCCAGCAGCGGCGCATCGATCTGGCGCAGTCGCGGCAGCACGTAGTCGTCGAGCTGGGCGACGATCTCGCGGCGGGCGCGACGGGCCTCGGGGGCGTCCGGCACCTCCAGCGGGAGACGCAGCGCGTCGATCCGGCCGCGCAGCCCATCCAGCGCGTCGAGGACGCTCTCGGGTGCCTCGGTGATCGTCACGGCCATGATCCTGCCTGTACCGCCCCGCCGGGGCCAAGCGACACGGCGGATTGGGTATGTCCTCGTGACCGATCACGTACTAGCGTCGGCCGCGCCACACACCTGTCGAGGAGGGAACATGTCGCTGGAACGCCCGGTTGCTCCGGACCCCTACGAGCTCCTTCCCGCCGTCGGGACGTTCACGGTCGAGAGCGACGATCTGCGCCACGGCGAGCAGATGGCCGATGACCACGTGTCCGACGGCTGGGGCGTGAGTGGGGGCAACGTGTCACCGCACCTGCGCTGGTCCGGCACACCGGACGGCACCCGGAGCTACGCCGTGACATGCTTCGACCCGGATGCACCCACGCCGAGCGGCTTCTGGCACTGGATCGTGGTCGACCTGCCCGCCACGAGCACCGAGCTGCCACGTGGAGCAGGCGCCGCCGACGGCTCGGGTTTGCCGCCCGGCGCGTTCTCGGTCCGCAACGACGGCGGCTCGGTCGGGTACATGGGTGCCGCACCGCAGGCGGGTGACCGGCCGCACCGCTACTACTTCGTCGTCCACGCGGTCGACCTCGAGTCGCTCGGCGTTCCCGCCGACGCCACGCCCGCCGTCGTGTCGTTCAACCTCGCCTTCCACACCCTTGCGCGCGGCCAACTGGTGGCGACGTACGCCCACTGACGCGCGTGCGTCAGTCCGGTGCCCCCGGCGGGACGAACGGCAGGCCGGTGGGTGGGCCGTCGTCGATGAACTGGCGAAGCGCGGGCGTGTCGAGATGCTCGACGACCGCGTCGGCGAGCAGATCGATGCGATGCTCACGCAGGGCGGCGAAGTCCGTGTCGGGTGCGACGACGAAGCGGTCACGGCCGGCCATGGCGGCGACCTCCCGGAGGAACGAACGACGGAACTCGTTGTCCTCCAGGGCACCATGCCACGACGTCCCCCAGACCGCGCCGACCCGGCAGCCGTCCAGGAACGGCTCGGCCGTGTCGCCCTCCACCACGCTGACCCGGCCATGATGGATCGCGTACGCGGTGCCGACACGAGACCCGTAGGCCTCGCCGGCCGGCCGGCCGAGCACCTTGTCGACCGTGAACCGGACTTGGGCCGGCAGCAGGCCGAGGCCGGGCACCGCTCCCACGCGCGCTTCGACCTCGTCGACGATCTCGCGAGCGAGCATCTGGTAGCCACCGCAGATGCCGAGCGTCGGCCGGCCGGCCGCGGCGCGGCCCCGGACCGCCTCGTCGAGCCCCCGCTCACGCAGCCACCGCAGATCGGCGACGGTGGCGCGGGTACCCGGTAGAACTGCCAGATCCGCGTCGGCCACCTCGGCCGGGTGGGCCGTGAAGCGGACCACGACACCGGGCTCGGCCGCCAGAGCGTCGACGTCGGTGAAATTGGAGATCCTCGGAAACCGGACCACCGCGACATGGAGCGTCTCGACGCCGGGCGCAAGCCCGGGATCGCGCCGTGGGGCCACGTCCAACGCGTCCTCCGAGTCCAGCCACTGGTCGGCCAACCAGGGCAGTACGCCCAGGACGGGACGGCCGGTGGCGCGCCCGATCGCTGCCAGGCCCGGTGCGAGCAGGTCGCGATCACCGCGGAACTTGTTGACGACGAAGCCGGCGACCAGCGCCTGGTCCTCAGCGCAGAGCAGGGCGACCGTGCCGTGGAACGCCGCGAACACCCCGCCACGATCGATGTCACCGACGACGAGCACCGGCAGCCCGGCGTGCCTGGCCAGGCCCATGTTGACGAAGTCGTGCTCGCGCAGGTTGATCTCGGTGGGACTGCCGGCGCCTTCGCAGACGACGACGTCGTAGCGTCGCGCCAGGTCGTCCAGCGCGGCGAACGCGGCCTCCGCGAGATCCGTTCGCGCCGACCCGAACGACCGGGCATCGAGGTCACTGTGGGGCCGGCCCATGACCACGACATGGCTACGCAGGTCGCTGCCCGGCTTGAGCAGGACCGGGTTCATGGCGGCTTCCGGCTCGGCCCGCGCCGCGACGGCCTGGACCCACTGCGCCCGGCCGATCTCGGCGCCGTCGGCGGTGACCATCGAGTTGTTGGACATGTTCTGCGCCTTGAACGGCGCGACCCGGACACCCTCGCGGGCGAGCCACCGGCACAGAGCCGTCGTCACAACGGACTTGCCGGCGTCCGACGTCGTCCCCGCAACCAGCAGTCCACGCACGCCCTGCATCGTCTCGTACATGGGCGGCGTTAGAGTCGGGCGACGTGGATGAACCGTCGATCGGCACACTGAAGACCGTCCCCGCGACCGACCGGCCCGACCTGCTCGCGGCTCCCGTCCTGAACGCCCTCGCCGGTGCGGGCTCGAGCGCAGACGTCTACGTCGCTGAGATCGACCCCAACCTCGCCGACACGGCCCAGTTCTGCACCGCGTACGACGTCCCACTCGAGGTGTCGGCCAACTGCGTCGTGGTCGCGGGCCGACGCGGCGGCGAGCTGCGGATCGCCGCGTGCATGGTCCTCGCCACGACCCGAGCGGACGTGAACGGTGTCGTGAAGCGCCGACTCGACGTGCGCAAGGCGTCGTTCCTGCCGATGGCCGATGCCGTCGAGGCCACGGACATGGAGTACGGCGGCATCACACCGATCGGCCTGCCACCGGAGTGGCCGATCCTCGTCGACGCCGCCGTCGCCGACCTTCCTTACGCGATCATCGGCAGCGGTGTTCGCCAGTCCAAACTGGCCCTGCCTGGCCGGACGCTCGCGGCCTGGCCCGGCGCAGAGATCGTCGAGGGCCTGGGCCGACCGGTCTGACGGCGCCCGGCGCCTGGGTCTGCGGGGCGGGCGTCGTCCACAATGGTGACGTCAAGCGCCCGTAGCTCAGCGGATAGAGCAGGTGCCTTCTAAGCACTTGGCCGCAGGTTCGAGTCCTGCCGGGCGCACCAGATGTTCCGTGTTCGGCCCTCGGCGCTTGAATCAGCGTTGGGGACGCTCAGGTAGATGCCGCGGCGGACCCGGCCAGGGTGAGGCCGTCATCGGTGCTCAACCCCGGTAGTGCTGGGCAAACTCCTCGGACGGCGGAATCTCGGTGATGACGTCGACGAGCACGCCGGCCGGGTCGGCCACGATGAAGTGCCGTTGCCCGAAGTCCTCGCTGCGCAAGGGCAGGTTCGGGGCCAGGCCCGCACCCCTCACCAGGCGGTCGTACTCCGCATCGACGTCCTCGACCTCGAAGTTGAGCAGCAGCCCGGTCACGGATCGCCGGTACCCGTCTGGAATCGTCGGGTGGGCGGCATCGAGGACGGCCAGCTCATACGACGGGTCGCCGTCGCGGCGCAGACTCACGTACCAGTCGACCTCGAAGACGACCTCGAAGTCGAAGTGGGTCACGTAGAAGTCTCGGGTCGCAGCCACCTTGTCAGTACAGATGACCGGATAGAAACTCGACAGCTTCATGGCTCTTTCCTCCCAGAACAGATGCGTACCCTCGGTATGGATCTGCCCACGGTAGATGCATACCGACGGTACGTCAAGTGGCTAGGATCGGCTGCATGCCGGCCGCACGAGGACCAGTCCGTACGAAGGCACAGCAGCGTGAGGAAACGACCCGCGCCCTGCTCAGCCATGCTCGCCGGCTCTTCGCCGTCAAGGGGTACGCCCAGGTGAGTCTCGCCGAGATCGTGACCGCCGCAGGTGTCACCAAGGGCGCGCTCTACCACCACTTCGCTGGCAAGGACGACCTGTTTCGCACGGTGCTCCAGGAGGTCCACCAAGAAGTTGCCGACCGGATCGCCGCGGCGGCGCCGGACGCCGAACCCTGGACCCAACTCGTGGCCGGTTGCGAGACCTTCCTGGTGGCCAGCACCGAGCCGGGAATCCAGCAGATCATGCTGGTCGACGCGCCGTCAGTGCTCGGGTGGGGTGTCTGGCGCGAGCTCGACGCCGCGACATCGATGCAGCATCTCGAGAGCATCTTGACTCGCCTGATCAGCGACGGCGTCATCGCCGACCGCCCGGTGGCACCGCTCGTCCACCTCCTCTCGGGGGCGATGAACGAAGCCGCACTCTGGCTCGCCCGATCGGGCGACCGGCTCAGCGACCTGGCCGACACCTCAGCAGCGTTGACCACGATTCTCGACTCACTGCGTGCACATCCCTAGGAGGTCCGCACCGGCACAGACTGGCTGGCTCAGCGACGTCGCCCGGTGGACCGTGGACTGTCCACGAAGGCGATCCGGCGGACCGCGCTGGTGGTTCGCGGCGGGTCCCCATCTCGGCCAACACTGCGCTGTCGTCGGCAGGCGGGCACTAGGCCGGCCAGTCTGAGCCGCGCGCCGTTGCGCCGGACCGACGAGGACCCGCGTCGCTCACAACAGGTGCCTTCTAAGCACTTGGCCGCAGGTTCGAGTCCTGCCGGGCGCGCTGACCAGCGGACTCGGGCCATGTTCCCCCTACCCAGGCCGCGGGGTAGGTGTGCGTAGAGTCCCGTCGAGGTGTCGATCTGCGGGGGCTCCGACCGACGTTTCGATGACAGCAGATAACAGCCGACCCGAGGAGGACGACCATGAGTACGGTCATGACCGGTGCCACGATGTCGATCGACGGCTTCATCGCCGGACCGGACGAGAGCGGCTTCGACCTGCTGTTCCAGTGGTACGGCAACGGCGACGTCGAGATCGTCGGCGCCAGTCCGAACGTGCCGCCCGTCCGGGTCTCGCAGGCGAGCGCACAGCATCTACGGCAGCTCTTCGAGAGCACCGGCTCACTGCTGGTCGGCCGGCATCTCTACGACTTCACCAGCGCCTGGGGCGGGCGGCACCCGATGGACGTGCCGGTCGTGGTGCTCACCCACCGGCCGCCGGACGACCGGCCCGAGGCGGACGAGAACTTCGTGTTCGTGACCGGTGGCATCGAGGAGGCGGTCGAACGGGCGAAGGAGATCGCCGGCGGCAAGAACGTGGGTGTCAACGGCGGCCAGATGGCGCGGCAGTGCCTCGACGCCGGCCTGCTCGACGAGGTGCACGTCGACCTCGTCCCGGTCCTGCTCGGCGCCGGCACACCGTTCTTCGGCGAGCTCGCCGCCAGGCCGGTCGAGCTGGAGGGCCCGCTGTCCGTGGTGGAGGGCACCGGCGTCACCCACCTCAGGTACGCAGTGGCCCGCCGCTGAAGACGGCCACGCGCTGACGCCCGCCGTGCGCCGCACCGTGGACCGGGCCCGCCGGACCGGCACCTGCCGCGCCGAGGCCGCGGTAGCGAGGGACTAACCTCGGCATCTGTCGCGTCCCCGCCCACTGGCCAGCTCCGACGGAGGAGACGGTGTCGAAGCACCGCCGCACCGGCCGGTCGAGAGCGAGCGACCCGACCCCGCCCCCGCCGGTGGCGCCGGCACCGACCGGCAGGCCGGCGGTCTCGCTGGCCGAGGTCGCGGTCTACGGCCTGCTCGGGTCGGCCGTCGCCGGCGGGGTGCTCGTCGCCGGCGGGCAGCCTCGCTGGCATGCCGCAGCGGTCGTCGTCGGCGCCGTGATCCTGCTCGTGGTGCTCCGCATCGCGGCCGGGAGGACGCCTCGACGGGCTGCGTCGCCGACGCCGCCATCCACAACCTCTCGCCGTGGCCGCCGCCGGCGTTGAGGCCCCGTAGGGTTGGGCAGCGTGAGCAGCGACCGCCTCGTCTGGATCGACTGCGAGATGACCGGCCTGGATCTCGTGACCGATGCCTTGATCGAGGTTGCCGTCCTGGTCACCGACAGCGAGCTCAACGTGCTCGGCGACGGCGTCGACCTCGTCATCGGCCCACCGGACGGCGCGCTCGATCAGATGAGCGACGTCGTCCGCAAGATGCACACGGCCAGCGGCCTGATGGGCCAGCTCGCCGTCGGCGTGACCATGGAGCACGCCAATGCCCAGGTGCTCGCCTACCTCCGCGAACACCTGCCCGAGCCGGGCAAGGCCCCGCTTGCCGGCAACACCGTTCACATGGACCGGCTCTTCCTGGCCCGCGACCTGCCCGAGGTCGAGGCCTGGCTGCACTACCGCAACGTCGACGTGTCCTCGATCAAGGAGCTGGTGCGGCGCTGGTATCCGCGCGTCTACTTCGCCAGCCCGGACAAGACCGGCAACCACCGGGCACTGGGCGACATCCGAGACTCGATCGACGAGCTGCGCTACTACCGCCGCACCGTGTTCGTGCCGCTACCAGGACCGGACACGCCGGCGTCGAGAGTGGCGGCCACCTCGGTCGCCGAAGGTCAGCCCGACGACCCACGTGCTGTCGACGTCGCCGAGCAGGGCTGAGGGGCCGCCGCGACGCCGTATACTTGTACGGCCGCGCCCTCGTAGCGGGGGCGCGTCATGGTGGGTGTAGCTCAGCCGGTAGAGCACCTGGTTGTGGTCCAGGATGTCGCGGGTTCAAGTCCCGTCACTCACCCCAGTCTCGTTACCGCGGGGGGCGTAGCCGGTCGTCGGAACGGCCCTCTAGCCTGAAGCCCAGGCACACACCCGGGTGAGCTGGAGGCGCTACATGGCGTTCGACATCGGTGAGTACACGCAGACCGCGCACAGGGTCCAGGACGACGACGTCGACTACGGGGCCTTCGTCGAGCGCCCGCTGTCGGTGTCGGCCCTGCGCTGCCTGCGCTACATGTCCGACGTCGAGAGCCACACCATCTGCTACCTGCGCGACCTGCTGGTCACGCCGTCGCACAAGGACCCGGAGGTCACGGCCTTCCTCACCATGTGGGCGTACGAGGAGTTCTGGCACGGCGAGGCGCTCGACGCCGTTCTCCGTGCTCACAACGTCCCGGCCGACTACGGCCACATCAGGAACGTGCGCCTCGCCCAGGGCTTCCGCGACCGGATCGCACCGATCGAGCAGTCGCTGGCCGCCAACATCATCGGTGACGACTTCGTCGCGGTGCACATGACCTGGGGTGCGATCAACGAGTGGTCGGCGCACGCCGCGTACGCCCGGATGATCGATCGCGAGGACCACCCGGAGCTGACGAAACTGCTGCGCCGGATCCAGCACCAGGAGTCTCGCCACCTGGCCTTCTACAACTCCCAGGCCCGGGACCGGCTGGAACGCTCGCCGCGGGCCCAGAAGCTGACCCGGTTCGCGCTGCGGAAGTTCTGGGCACCGGTCGGCTCCACCATCCAGCCGAAGGCGGAGACGGCGTTCGTGCTCGACTACCTGATGGGGGGCCCGGAGGGCGAGAAGCACATCGTCCGCCTCGACCGCAAGGTCGACACCCTTCCCGGACAGGAGGGCCTGGCCCTGGTGTCCATGGCCGTTGCCAAGTTCGGTGTGGGGCCGATGGCGGCCCGGGTGCCGCCGCGACCAACTCTCGCCGCCCGGCTGGCGCCCCAGGCCAAGCACGCCGTCGCGGCCATGAAGATGGCGGTCCGTTAGTGCCGGTCACTGACCATCCGAAGTCCGACCAGCCGACGCGTCCCCATCTCGACGGCAGCCACATCCTGCTCACCGGCGCGACCGGCTTCCTCGGCCAGGCCGCGCTGGAGAAACTGCTCTCGTCGTACCCGGAGACAAGAGTCTCGCTGCTGATCCGGTCGCGTGGCAGCCAGCCGGGCTCCGGCCGGCTCGCCGGCCTCGTGCGCAAGCCCGTGTTCGAACGGTGGCGGGAACGGGTCGGCGCCGAGAAGGTCGACCGGGTCGTTGCCGAACGTGTCACCGTGATCGACGGCGACCTGGACGCGACCTCGAACGTCGCCCTCCCGGGCGATCTCGACGTCGTCATCCACGGTGCGTCGACGGTCTCGTTCGACCCGCCGATCGACGAGGCGTTCCGGACCAACGTCGAGGGCGTGGCCAGCCTCTACGGCGCGCTGGCCCGCAGTGGCTCCGACCCGCACGTCGTCCACATCTCGACGGCCTACGTCGCCGGCGTCCGCAAGGGTGTGGTGAACGAGTCCCCGCTGACCCACGACGTCGACTGGCCAGCCGAGGCCGCCGCAGCGGCAGCAGCCCGCGCCGAGGTCGAGGCCGCCTCCCGCCGCCCGGAGGTGCTGCGCAAGGCGATGGCCACGGCCCGCGGCGAGCACGGGAAGGCCGGGCCGCAGCGGGTGGCCCAGGCGGCCGAGGACGCCCGGCGCGCGTGGGTGACCAAGCGGCTGGTCGACTACGGTCGAATGCGCGCGCAGAGCCTTGGCTGGCCCGACGTGTACACCTTGACCAAGGCGCTGGGCGAGCGCGTGGCGGAGCAGCGGTGGGCGGCAGCCGGGCGTCGCCTCTCGATCGTGCGCCCGGCCATCGTCGAGAGCGCGTTGCGCCACCCGTACCCAGGGTGGATCGACGGGTTCAAGATGGCCGACCCGTTGATCATCGCTTACGGGCGGGGCATCCTGCCGGAGTTCCCCGGCCTGCCGGACAGCGTCCTCGACCTCATCCCGGTCGACTTCGTCGTCAACGCCACGCTCGCCGCCGCCGCAACACGGCCGGAGCCGGCACAGCCCGCGTACTTCCACGTCAGCTCCGGGGCACGCAACCCGCTGCCGTTCCGGGCCATGTACGAGCACGTCCACGCCTACTTCCACCGGCACCCGATGCCGGACAGCGAGCGGGGCCACATCGAGGCACCGTCCTGGCGCTTCCCGGGCACCAGCCAGGTCATGCGGATGCTGCGCACCGGCGAGCGCGCGGTCGACCTGGCCGAGCGCGCGCTGCTCCGGATGCCGGCATCGGACCGTACCCGCGGCTGGATGGGTACGGTGCACCAGCGCCAGCAGGAGCTGGAGGTGCTGCGGACGTATGCCGACCTCTACCAGTCCTACACGCAGGCCGAGGTCATCTACGACGACAGCAGGACATACGCCCTGCACCAGGCGCTTCCGCCGGACCGGAAGGGTGCTCACGGCTTCGATGCAGGAGAGATCGACTGGGAGCACTACCTCCAAGGCGTCCACTTCCCGGGAGTGACGGCCGTCATGCGATCGTTCTCTGCCCGCCGGCGGTCACGGACGGGTGCCGACACGGTGACGCTGCCGGAGCGCGACGACGTCGCCGCCGTCTTCGACCTCGAGGGCACCGTCGTCGCCTCCAACGCCGTCGAGCACTACCTGTGGGCCAGGCTCGCGAGCCTGCCCCGGTCACAGTGGTCAGGCGAGATCGTCGATCTGGTCCGGTCGCTGCCCCGTTACCTGCGTGCGGAGAGGCGAGATCGCGGCGACTTCATCCGCACGTTCATGCGCCGCTATGAAGGCGTCGACGAGGTCGAGCTGCGCCGGCTCGTCGACGAGGTGCTGTCTGACGCGCTGCTCCAGCGGACGATGCCCGAGGCCGTGCGCCGGATCCGTCACCACCGTGAGGCGGGCCACCGCACTGTGCTGATCACCGGCACGATCGACGTGTTGGTCGAGCCGCTGGCGCCACTGTTCGACGAGATCGTCGCTGGCCGGATGCACAGCCGCGACGGCGTCTGGACCGGCTACCTCGCCACTCCTCCGCTGGTCGACGAGGCCCGGGCGGCGTGGCTCGGTCGCTACGCGTCCAGCACCGGGATCGACCTGTCCCGCTCCTACGCGTACGGCGACAGCCACTCCGACCGGCCCTGGCTGGAGATGGTCGGCAATCCCCAGGCCGTCAACCCCGACGCCCACCTGTACCGCCACGCCAAGCGCAAGCACTGGCGCATCCACAGCTGGGGCGAGCACACTCAGGGACGGCTGGAGGCGCTGCTGGACAGCGTCGGCACGGAGGTGAGGCTGTGATCCTCGCCCTGGAGTACCAGCGCTCGCCGGCCCGCTACCTGGCCGCGCGAGCGGTCACCTCGACGGGCGCCGGCAGCCGCCTGGCCGGCATGGTCGCCGGCAACGTCGCGCCGCTCCGGCTGATGAACCGCCCGCCCCCCGACCTACCGGGCCCAGGGTGGACTCGGGTGTCCCCACGGCTGTCCGGTATCTGCGGCTCGGACCTCGGGCTCCTCGCCGGCCAGTCGTCCCCGTATCTGTCACCGATGACGTCCATGCCGTTCGTGCCCGGCCACGAGGTCGTCGGCGAGACGCTCGACGACCTGCCGGATGTGCCACGCGGGTCGCGGGTCGTGCTTGATCCGGTTCTCTCCTGCGCGCCCCGCGCGACGAAGCAGTGCCGGTGGTGCGAGTCCGGCCAGGAGAGCCGCTGCGACCACATCACGACGGGCGCCCTCGCGCCCGGTCTGCAGACCGGGTTCTGTGCCGACACCGGTGGCGGCTGGGGCCGCCAGTTGGTCGCACACGAGAGCCAACTCCACCTGGTGCCGGATGCCCTTCCCGACGAGCGTGCGGTCCTGGTCGAGCCGCTGGCCTGTGCTGTCCACTCGGTACGGCGGGTGGAAATCGCGACCGGAGCGTCCGTCGTCGTGATCGGCGCCGGCACGGTCGGGCTGCTGACGTTGCTCGCCCTTCGCGAGTTGGCCCCGTCGGTGCGCATCCACGTCGTCGCCAAGCACCGCCACCAGCAGGAGCGGGCAGGGGCGCTCGGCGCCACGGCCGTACACGAGCCGGCTCGCGCGACCCGGGCGTTGCGCCGGGCCACGACGTCGCGCATGCATGGCCCCGAGCGCGGCTCGGAGTTCCTGCTCGGCGGGGCCGACATCGCGTTCGAGTGCACAGGCGGCGCGAGTGGCCTCGACTCCGCGCTGCGGCTGGTCCGGGCCGGCGGCACGGTCGTCGTCTCGGGCATGCCGTCGGGCAACGTCGACCTGACGCCGCTGTGGTACCGCGAGCTGAACCTCGTCGGTGCCTACGCTTCGGACTCGGGCGGGCCCGACGGCGCCCGGCCGGACTTCGCCGAGGCCGTCGAGCTCGCCGGTACCGCGCCGCTGAACGGCTGGGTCGAGCCCGCGTACCCGCTGGCCCGCTGGCGGCGGGCGCTCGGCCACGCGGCCGACGCCGGCCGGCTGGGCAGTATCAAGATCGCCTTCGATCCGCGCCGCGACTGACGAGGAGCACGAATGAGTAGACCAGGGTTCGTCCTCGAGGTCGACGAGCGAACGCCGCCGTTGCTGATGCACCAGGGTGAGGGCTTCCGGCTGGAGCGGCTGCCGCTCGGCAGCAAGGTGATCTACGCGCCGGACTCGCTGCCGGGCCTGAAGAACGTCGACGCCGCCATCGCCCGGGCCCTGCTGAACCCGGTGGGCACGGAGCCACTGCCCGACCTGCTGCGCTCCGGGATGCGGCTGACGATTGTCTTCGACGACATCTCCTTGCCGCTGCCACCGATGCAGACGCCCGACGTCCGCCAGCGCGTCATCGAGCACGTCCTCGAGCTGGCTGCCGCCAATGGCGTCGACGACGTCGAGCTGATCGCGGGCAACTCCCTGCACCGCCGGATGACGCCCGCCGAGCTCAAGCGTGTCGTCGGCGAGCGGGTGTTCCGGTCGTTCTTCCCCGACCACCTGCGCAACCACGACGCCGAAGACCACGCGAACCTGGTCGAAGTGGGGACGACGGGGCAGGGCGAGGTCGTCGAGCTCAACCGGCGGGCGATGCAGAGCGATCTCGTCGTCTACGTCAACATCACGCTGACGGCGATGAGCGGGGGGCCGAAGTCGGTCTCGGTGGGCTTGGCGAGCTACCGAAGCCTGCGTCACCACCACAACGTGCACACGCTCCGGCACTCCCGGTCCTTCAACGACCCGCCCAACTCGGCGATGCACCACTCGTACGAGCGGATGAAGGACGTGATCGGCGACCACGTCACCGTCTTCCAGATCGAGGCCACGCTCAACAACGACACGTTCCCGTCGACGACGGGATTCCTCAACAAGCGCGAGTGGGAGTGGAACCTGGCCGACCAGGGCCGCTACCTGGCGGTGAAGCGGGCCAACGAGTTGCTGCCGGCGAAGTCGCGGCGACGGCTCTGGCAGGCGACGGCAGCGCCGTACGGCGTGACCGGCGTCAACGCCGGCGTTCCGGCGGAGGTGCACGCCCTGACGCTGGCCAACGTGCACCGCCAGCAGCTCACCGAGGTCGCCGGGCAGTCGGACGTCGCGATCTTCGGGCTGCCCTACATCTGCCCGTACAACGTCAACTCGATCATGAACCCGATCCTGGTGATGTCGCTCGGGCTCGGGTACTTCTTCAACCTCTACAAGAACCGGCCGATCGTGCGCGAGGGCGGTACCGCGATCTTCTACCACCCGGTGCCGGGCGAGTTCCATCCCGTTCACCACCCGAGCTACATCGACTTCTACGACGAGGTGCTGACCCAGAGCACCGACCCGGCCGTGCTCGAGACGAAGTACGAAGAGCAGTTCGCGACCGACCCGTGGTACATCCAGCTCTACCGCAAGAGCTACGCGTACCACGGCGTCCACCCGTTCTACATGTGGTACTGGGGGGCACACGCGCTGGAGCACCTCGGTGAGGTGATCTTCGTCGGCGGGAACCGGCGGACGACGGCCCGGATGGGTTTCAAGTCGGCTTCGACGCTGGCCGACGCGCTGGAGATCGCGTCGCACTCCGTCGGCAGCAACCCGTCGATCACGTACCTGCACGCTCCCCCGCTGGTCATGGCGGACGTGCGCGGATGAAGATCCGCGACGAGATCCGCCTGCTTCGTCACGGCCGCGACTGGCGCGGACGATCGACTGTGCCGCGGACCGCGGACCCGTGGATCCTGGACGAGGAGGAGCGCGAGTTCCCGACGGCATGGGCACGCTCTCGTCCTGCGGTGGCGCTGCGCGCCGGGTTGCGCCGGGGGTTGTTGCGACCTGTGACGTGGTCGCAGACGCGGCCCGTGGTCGAGGGCGTCGAGTACCTGGAGAACCTGCACGGCCCGGCGGTCTTCGTGGCCAACCACTCGTCGCACCTCGACGCACCGTTGATCGTCAGCTCGTTGCCGCGTCGGTTCGCCGACCGGCTCGCGGTCGGCGCCGCCGCCGACTACTTCTTCGACGCACGTGTACGGGCCGCGGCGACGGTGTTGTTCTTCAACGCGTTCCCGGTGGAGCGGCACGGGTCCCGACGGCTGCGCTCCCTGGCGGTCGAGCTGCTCGACGAGGGCTGGAGCCTGCTGCTGTTTCCGGAGGGCACCCGGTCCGAGGACGGCTGGATGAGCGCGTTCAAGCCGGGGACGGCGCAGCTGTGCGTGCAGAAGGGGGTGCCGGTCGTTCCGGTGGCGCTGCGCGGGGCATACGCAGCGATGCCGCGAGGGCGTAACTGGCCGGTGCCTGGTCGCCCGCGCATCAGTGTCCGATACGGCCGTCCTCTGCACCCGGTCGAGGGTGAGGGTTTCCGTGAGCTGCGGACCAGGATGATGCGCGCCGTCGTGCGCCTGTCGACCGAGGAGGAGCTCGGCTGGTACGGGGCCCTGCGCGCCGACGCCGACGAGACGCTCCCGGTCCCGACGAGGGCGGCGGCCGAGTCGGCCGAGTGGCGGCGGATCTGGGAGGCGACGCGGCCGCTCGACCCGCGCCCCGGCCGTCGCGTCTGGACCTGGTGAGTGATTTCCTCGGCCCACCACCGAGAATCGGCCACATCGTCACACGAGCGCAAGGTCGACTGCATGTTGGCCGGGCGCCGGTGGTTCTGGCAGTGGAAAGATGGTTGTATGCGCATCCGGCCTGGTCTCAGCGTCGACGACAGAGAGCTTGCCGTATTTTGTCGGCGCCACGGCATCCGCTCGCTGGCGGTGTACGGGTCCGCGATTCGCGGCAGTTTCACCGCCGAGAGCGATGTCGACGTCCTGGTCGAGTTCGACTCCGGCCGCCTACCCGGACTGATCCGCATGGCAGGGATGGAGCTGGAGTTGAGCGCATTGTTCGGCGGTCGGGAGATCGAGCTTCGGACGTACGAGGACCTGAGCCGCTACTTCAGGGACAAGGTCCGCGATACGGCGGTGCGACTCTATGCCGCTTGACGACGGCGTACGGATGCGTCACCTGGTCGAGGCTGCACAGAAAGCGGTCGCATACGCCGCGCAACGAGACCGCTCCGCGTTGGACGATGACGAGCTGTTTCGGCTGGCCATGACCAAACTGGTCGAGATTGTCGGCGAAGCAGCCAAGCAGGTCAGTCAGCCAACGAAGGCACGCAACCCGGACGTTCCCTGGTCGGAGGCTGCTCGCATGCGGGATCGGCTGATCCACCATTACTTCGACATCAACCGCGACGTGCTTTGGCAGACCATCACTGTTGATCTGCCAGCGCTGCTGGCTGTGACGCCGGCGTCCAGCGAAGCTTCCGACGACTGAGGTCCGCATCTCAGCGCCGCACGCGAACACCGACGCCGCGCGCAACCGCCCTCATGGTGCGCGACTCCGGCGGATTGCGGGCGTGTCTTCGCGATGCGCGACCAGTCTGCGACAACACCATCACTCGCGGGTGCTCGCAGGTCGGGCCCCGGCAACGACGTAGAGCGTCGAACCCACCGCGAACAGCGAAGCCGCCGCCGTCCAGGTCGTCGCCGCGACGACGCCGACGCACGCGATGGTGTTACGGGCGAGCGTGAGCGCCGTATGTCGACGGCTCCCACAGCCCGATCGAGCCAACCACCGCTGCCGTCGTCACGGCGACGAAGAGCACGTGGCCGGCTCGGGCGGCCCACCACCGCCAGGCCGTCAAGCGCTCCAGCCGACGAGACGCTGCCCTGCCCCGCCCGAGGGCCGAGCGAGTCGGCCGAGTGGCGGATCTGGGAGTCGACCCGGCCCCTTGACGAACGCCCCCGCCGCCGGGTCTGGACCTGGTGACTGTCGGCCGCAATGTAGTGACCATTGTGACCACATAGTGCTAGTTTCATGTCGTGCCTTCCATCGGAGTCCGAGAGTTGAGCCACCACACCAGCCGCTACCTGGCGCGGGTGAAGGCTGGCCAGACGCTGACGATCACCGAGCACGGGCGGGCCATCGCAGTGGTCAGTCCGGCTGGCGAGGCCCCCGAGCGTCAGCGCCCACGGCCCCGAATCGGTGGTTACCGCAGCGCCAAGCCCCTGACTGCTGAGGAGATCGACGCCGCCTTGGCTCAGGGGTTCGGCTCTGATGATCGTCATTGACACCAGCGGCGTTCTCGCTGCGAAGGATGCGGCTCATCCTCAGCACCGGGCCGTCGCGGAGGCGATCCTCGGGACATCCCATCCACTCCTGCTGTCTCCGTTCGTCGTGGCCGAGTGCGACTACATGCTCGCGACACGGCTCGGCGTCGATGCTGCGCGCGAGTTCATCGACGAGATAGCCCGCGATGCGTTCCAGCTCGTCGAGGTCGACTCCGGTGACGTCGCCGCTGCCGGCGGAATCATCGATCGTTACGGCGACCTGAACATCGGCATCACCGACGCGTCGCTGGTGATCGTCGCAGCCCGCTATCAGACGACACGGTTGCTCACGTTCGACGAGAGACACTTCCGCACCGTCGCGCCCTTGTGGGGTGCGCCGGCTTTCACTCTGCTGCCGGCTGATCGACCGGATGGAAGGTCGTAGGTAGGCAGCGAAGCATCGACCACGTCACTCGTCGCGGGCGCTCGCAAGCGGACGCCGAGAAACCGGCCCCGGCGAGGCTCGCGGTCATCCATGGCGAGCCATGGATGACCGGCACGCACGTCACCTCGTCGATGAGAGCTGCCCCATGTGGACTCTGCCGCAGGACGACTTCGGCGAGTGTGCTCTTCCGAGCTGCCGAGCGCCGTTGACGACGACAACACGCGTGTCCGCCAGCGCGTGGTCTGACAAATGTTGATCTTCATATCTGCCGAGCGTTACCTCTGACAATTGCCGTACTCTCCGCCTCAGATCTGCCGCCCCCAGGTCCTCGCACCCCGTTACTCGTCGCGGGTACTGGTTGGCCGAGGTCCGGAGACGGTGTAGAGGGCCATGCCGAGTACGAACAACGTCATTGCGGTGGTCCAGGCCGCGGGCGAGCCGGACGGCTGGACCGGCCAGGTCCACAAGGCGGTGCCGTTCGTCAGCGGCCTCGGTGCGGTGAAGTAAACGGTGACGACGTAGGCGAAGATCGGCGCCCAGGCCAGCCGCGCACCCAGGATGACGGCAGACGCCGCGACGACGCCGACGCACGCGACGGCCTTACGGACGATCTCATGAGTGCCGTACGTCGACGGCTCCCACGGGCCGATCGAGCCGACCACAGCCGCCACAGTCACGGCG
Source organism: Jiangellaceae bacterium (assembly GCA_050743075.1). Classification (GTDB taxonomy): domain Bacteria; phylum Actinomycetota; class Actinomycetes; order Jiangellales; family Jiangellaceae; genus JBOGDS01. Next base: position 18,653 of record JBOGDS010000069.1, read on the forward strand.
ACGACGAGCACATGGACGGCTCGGGCAGCCCGCCACCGCCAAGCCGTCGACCGCTCCAGCTCCTCGTCGGCGCCGCCGAGACCGATCGACGCGATGATCGCGCCGACCAACGGCAACGCCACCACGGCCGGCAGCCGCGCGGCCGCGTCCGGTGTCGCGCCCCGGTGGGCGAGCGCATCGACCATCCACCAGCCGACGAGTGCCACGGCCGCCAGCCCGACGATGGCCCAGCCGAGCTGGCGCGCCCGGGGGTGCAGAAAGAGCAGCCGCCACGGCAGGGCCCGACGACGTGCTCGGTGCCGGCCGCCTCGGACCCTCGGTGGGACGGCGATGGTCTGGACCGTCACCGCAGCACGGCCATCAACTCGGCGAACGCCGCGTCGTCGCATGACCTGGCTGCGGCCATGTACTTGCCCATCCATGCCTGCTGATGAGCCTCGTCCATCCGTAGCAGCACCTCGTGGGGCAGGGTCCCATTTCCGTTCGTGATGACGCCACTCGTGTCGCCCCCAGCCCAGTGGTAGGCCACTTCGGTCGCCCACCACACCGCCTCATTCGCAGCCATGGGATCGCACGCTTGTATGGCCAGACCTTGGGCTGCCTGCGCGAATAGATCCTGGATCGTGCCGCCAAATAGATCTTGGTCTATGAGGCCACCCGTGGGTGCGATCAGATCGTCCAAGTACAGCTCGGCCGTCCCCTCCGGCGGACGCCTGTGGTCACGTTCGTCACGCCAATGACCGTCCACGGCCCGAACGAATCCGGCAGGAACGCCTTGCCAATGCCGCAGCGCATCTTGGACTGGTCCGGCGGCGTCGTCGAGCAGGAACGCGTTGACTCGTGTCATGCAGACCTCTGGCCCGGTCTCGGTGCACACCAGCTCTCGGGCAGTCGGGTCGGACTGCCAGCGGTCGTAGCCGGGCCGGTCACGATCGGCAACGCCGCCACCACGGCAATCCCGGCCGGGAAGGCAGCGAGCCGTTTCCGGTGAGCCGCGACCGGCACCAGCACGGTCGCCGCCAGCGCGGCGAGCCAGAGCGCCTGCATCCCATGAAATGCCGGCGGGAGCCACAACGTGCCGTCTCCCGCGTAACCGACAGCGGGGCTGAGCCACAACCTGCCTCGTTCGCCGTCGTAGCAGCGTAGAGAACGAGCGCGATCTGGACGGCGCTGTCGTGCCCGCGGCCGGGTTCGAGCAGGTCGGTCGCGCGCAGGATCAGCAGCGTTGCGGCGATGTTGCCGAGCTCGAAGGCGCCGATGCCCAGCATGAGACGCCCGAGCCGCCCGCGTAGGACGGGCCGCACCCGAGTGCGCAGCTGCCGGCGTTCCTGCTCGCGCAGTCGTGCGGTGTGGCGGATGGCGTACAGGATCGCCACGACCGCGAGCAGTCCGGGGATGACCGAGAGCAGGATGGCAGTGCGGACGCCGACCGCGGCGACCAGCGCGAGCGCCAGCAGCGGTCCGCCGACGGCGCCGAGGTTGTCCATCGCTCGCTCGAACCCATAGGCGCGGCCGTAGGCGCCGGCCGGTACGACATCAGCCAGCAGCGCGTTGCGAGCAGGAACCCGCAGGCCGCGGGCCGCCCACGCGCCCGCGCGAAGGACGCCGACCTGCCACGCCGCCCCCGCGACGCCAATCAGGCCGGAGAGCACGGCCGTGGTTGTGTATCCACCGACCGCGGCGGCGCGGCGACGTTGCGGGTCATCGGCGAGCGCGCCGCCGGCGAACCGCGCCGCGCCGGCGAGGCCGTCGGACACGCCCTCGATGACGC
>JBOGDS010000070.1:0-19921 GCA_050743075.1 Jiangellaceae bacterium
CCGCCGGGCGGCGTCAGGTCAAGCCGCGCAGCCGCTGGCGCGGCCCGATCCTGTTTACTTTGATCTTGCTGCTTGCCCTCGGCACTGCCATCGGTGCCTGGTGGTACGGCGCCGGCCGTTACACGGTGACGCCGTCGCTGCTCGAGCTCACGGTTGCCGAGGCGCAGCAGCAGGCAGCGGCGGAAGGGTTGACGGCCGTCACCGGCGAGGAGCAGTTCTCCGAGGTGGTCGAGGCCGGGCTCGTCGTCACGACCGAGCCGGGGCCCGGCGAGCGGATCCTCAAGGACGGAACCGTCGAGCTCGTCATCTCGCGCGGGCCGGAGCGCTACGAGATTCCCGTGTTGGTCGGTGAGACCCGAGAAGACGCCGAGCAGGCGGTCGACGACGCCAACCTGACACTGGGCGGCGTCGAGGAGCAGTTCCACGACGAAGTGGCGGAAGGAGTCGTGATCTCACAGAGTGTCGAGGCCGGTGAACAGGTACGGCCGGGAACCGAGGTCTCCTTCGTCGTCAGCAAGGGCCGCCAGCCGATCGAGATCCAGGACTTCACCGGTCGATCGGTCGCCGAGGCACAGCAGGTCCTGGGCGACGCCGGCTTCACCGTCGTCCCGGAGCCGGAGTCCAACCCGACCGTGCCGGCCGGCGTGGTGATCTCGCAGGACCCCGCGAGCGGCACCGGCTTCCGTGGCGACGAGATCCGGCTCAAGGTCTCTCAGGGACCGCAGAACGCGCAGGTCCCGGTGCCGAACGTCGTCGGCTGGCACATCGACCAGGCGCGGCCCTTCCTCGAACTGTTCGGCTTCGAGGTCGAGTCCAGGGGTGGCTTCCTCGGCGGGCGGATCGTGCAGAACCAGAATCCCAAGGCCGGCGAGTTCCGTGACTTCGGGAGCACGGTCCGGCTGCAGCTGGGCCGCTGAGTGCGGTTGCTCCACCGTCTCCGACCATGAACGGCCACCGCGGCTCGGGACTGGCCACGTTCGGCCTGCTGGCGGTGACGGCCGCCTGGGGCTCGACGTTCTTCCTGATCAAGGATCTGCTCGACCGCGTTCCCGTAGCCGACTTCCTGGCGGTCCGGTTCACCATCGCGGCTGTCGCACTGTGGCTGGTCGCGCCCCATGCCGTCGCCCGGCTCTCGCCGCTGGCACGCCGCCGCGCGCTCGTGCTCGGGTTGGTCTACGGCGCGGCCCAACTGCTGCAGACCGCAGGCCTCGGGCACACCTCGGCCTCGGTGTCGGGCTTCGTCACCGGCATGTACGTCGTGTTCACGCCGCTGCTTGCGGCCGGACTGTTCCGGACCCCCGTGGGCCGCTCGGCCTGGGCGGCCATCATGCTGGCGGCAGGCGGGCTGGCGCTGCTCTCACTGCAGGGCCTCGCCCTCGGGCTGGGAGAGTCGCTGACGCTGGCGGCGGCCGCCCTCTACGCGCTGCACATCGTCGGCCTCGGCGCCTGGTCGAGCCCCTCGGACGCTCTCGGGCTCTCGGTGCTGCAGATGGCCGTCATCGCCGGCGTGTGCTGGGTCGGCGCCGTACCGGGCGGTGTGGTTCTCCCAGCGACCGGAGCCGACTGGGCGTCGATGCTCTACATGGCGCTCGTGGCCGGTGCCCTGGCGCTGGTCGTTCAGACCTGGGCGCAGGCGCACATGTCAGCGACCCGGGCGGCCATCGTGATGACGATGGAGCCGGTCTTCGCCGCCGGGTTCGCCGTGGCACTCGGCGGTGAGCCGCTGACGGCGCGCATGTTCGGTGGCGGCGCGCTGGTGCTCGCCGCCATGTACCTGTCCGAGCTCGGCCCTCGCCGTGGCCGCGACGCCGAGGTACCGCACCTGGTCACGTGACCCCCCTTTCCCATGATCATGAAGCTTCGCGGGTGCCATGGGCCTGCGTTTCCTTCATGATCATGAGGGTGGCTGCTCTCGGATTCGACGCGGTTGGGTGACCTGTTCGTAACGAACCGTCGTGCCCGGCAGACAACCTGGCCGGTTGCCGGACACCGGCGGCTACTGTCGAGTCTCCGCGTCGAGGAGGGACAGCCGTGGTCGTGGTGATGCAGCCCGGTGCTACGGGGGCGCATGTGGACGCCGTCGTCGCCCGGGTCCACGAGGCCGGCGGTGACGCGTTCGTCAGCCGTGGTGTGAGCCGCACGATCATCGGGCTGGTCGGCGACGTGGACGAGTTCCGCGCCCTCAACCTGCGCAGCATGGCCGGCGTCGCCGACGTCGTGCGGGTCTCGTCGCCCTACAAGCTGGTGAGCCTGCACAACCATCCGGGCCGCAGCACGATCGTCGTGGGCGGTCCCGAACGCGGCGTTCCCATCGGGCCCGACACGTTCACCCTGATCGCCGGCCCGTGCGCGGTGGAGTCCGCCCAGCAGACCCACGAAGCCGCGGAGATGGCCAAGGCCGCAGGTGCGACGATGCTCCGGGGCGGCGCCTTCAAGCCGCGCACGTCGCCGTACGCCTTCCAGGGCCTCGGCGAACAGGGGCTGCAGATCCTGGCCGAGGTGCGGGAGGCGACCGGGCTGCCGATCGTCACCGAGGTGCTCGACGCGCATGACGTCCCGCTGGTGGCGTCGTACGCGGACATGCTCCAGGTCGGCACCCGCAACATGCACAACTACGCGCTGCTGCAGGCCGTCGGCCGCGCCCGGCTTCCTGTGCTGCTCAAGCGCGGCATGCAGGCCACCATCGAAGAGTGGCTGATGGCCGCGGAGTACATCGCGCAGCGGGGCAACCTCGACATCGTGCTGTGCGAGCGCGGCATCCGCACGTTCGAGACGTCGACACGCAACACGCTGGACATCTCGGCCGTCCCGGTCGTCCAGCAGCTCTCCCACCTGCCGGTCATGGTCGACCCCTCGCACTCCGGCGGCCGCCGCGAGCTCGTGCTGCCGCTTGCCCGGGCCGCGATCGCCGTCGGTGCCGACGGCATCCTGGTCGACGTCCATCCGGCACCCGAGGAGGCGCTGGTCGACGGGCCGCAGGCCCTCGTCGGGGCCGACCTGCGTGAACTGGCGTCGGCCGTGCGAAAGCTGCCGCCGATCATCGGCCGCAGGCCGGCGGAGCGCCTCACGCCCGTCTCCTGACCGGCTCAGACGCTGGCTACGTCGGAACAGGCTGCCGGTCCAGGACGCGCTCGGCGCGATACGCCCGGGTCGCGTACGTGAGAGCGGCCGCCCACACCAGCGCGATCACCACGTAGACGACGCTCCGGACCCCGCCTGAAGCGTCCAGCCAGTCGCTCTTCAGCACGGTCCGCGCGTTGGTGAGGATGATCATGCCTCCGACCGCAGACCCGAGGACCCGCGGCGGGACGTGCCGGACCAGCCAGGCAGCGAGCGGAGCCGCGACGACCCCGCCGACGAGCAACACGGCCACCCACGAGAAGTCGATGCTCTCCGAGCCGAGTCCAACCAGGAAGCCCAGGCTCGCCGCGACCGCCACGATGAACTCGCTGGTGTCGATCGAGCCGATGACCTTCCGGGGCTCCATGCGCCCGCTGGCCAGCAGCGCCGGCGTCCCGACGGGTCCCCAGCCGCCGCCACCGGTCGCATCGACGAACCCGGCCACCAGGCCGAGTAGGCCGAGAAAGCGGCGGCGCAGGGGCTTGTGGCGGTTGCCCTGTGGCACGCCGCGGACGGTGAACCGGATCAAGATGTACGCACCGAGCGCCAGCAGGATGCCCGACATGATCGGTCCGGCCGCCTCGGTGGACAGCCAGGAGAGCAGCGACGCTCCCGCAAAGGCTCCGATCGCACCCGGAACGGCTATCCGGCGGACCACGGTCCAGTCGACGTTGTCGAACCGCCAGTGCGAGATTCCCGATGCCAGCGTCGTACCGATCTCGGCCAGGTGGACAGTCGCCGATGCCGCGGCCGGGTTGGTGCCGATGGCCAGCAGGAGGGTCGTCGAGGTGACGCCGTAGGCCATGCCCAGGCTGCCGTCGACCAGCTGCGCCGCCAGGCCGACCAGGCCGAGCAGGACTAGCGTAGGCACGGAGCCTCCTATTACCGGGTGATTTGTAGGAATAGTGGGCTACGGCAGGCACCGCCGTCAAGCGGACCGGGTTAACCCCCGAGCAACCGCGACAACGTCTCCCCCGCTTTGCGGCAGTCGTCGGCCGTCACGTCCAGATGCGTGATCAGCCGGACGACGGTCGGCGCGACCGCGCTGACCAGGATCCCGTCGGCGCGCGCCTGGGCCACGAGGTCTGCCGCGCCGATCCGGGCCTGCGACAGCTCGAGCAGGACGATATTCGTCTCGACCGAGGCCGGATCGACGACGCCGAAGCCTGCCAGCAGCTGAGCTAGCTGCCGGGCGTTCTGGTGGTCGTCTGCGAGGCGCTCGACGTGGTGGTCCAGCGCGTAGAGTCCCGCTGCCGCAAGGAGGCCCGCCTGCCGCCAGCCGGCGCCCATGCGCTTGCGCCATTGCCTGGCGTCGGCCATCGCCGCAGCGGGCCCGACGAGGACGGAGCCGACCGGTGCGCCGAGCCCCTTGGACAGGCAGACCGACACCGTGTCGAAGAGCCGGCCCACGTGTTCGAGGGGCGTGCGGTCGGCGACGTGCGCGTTCCACAGCCGGGCGCCGTCGAGATGCAGCCGGACGCCGGTGCCATTGACCAGGTCGCGTAGGGCACGCAGATCGCAGAGCGGTTGGACCGTCCCCCCGGCGAAGTTGTGGGTGTTCTCGACCGCGACGGCGGCCGTCGAGACCAGGTACGGCCCTGCATCCGGCGCGGCCAGCCGGGCCACAGCGTCGAGATCGACATGACCGCGGGGGTGCGACCAGGTCCGGGTCGTGACGCCGTACCACGCGGCGTGCGCACCGAGCTCGGCACGGACGACGTGAGCCTGCGCTTCGCACAACAGTTCCTGGCCGGGCCGGACATGGGTGCGCACACCGAGCAGGTTGGCCAACGAGCCGCTGACCGTGAACAGGCCCGCCTCGTGGCCGAGCATGTCCGCGACCCGCTCCTCGAGCGCATGGACGGTCGGGTCCTCGCCGTAGACGTCGTCACCGGTCTCGGCGGTCGCCATCGCGGCCAGCATCGGCGATGTCGGTCGGGTGACGGTGTCGCTACGCAGGTCGATGGCCACGCCACGACCATAGAACGTTCCCCGCCGGTCTCCCCGCAGTGATCCACCACGACCGGCCGCAGGCCCGACGGTGACACTCCCCGCTGGCACGGCCGTACCGACCGACAGGAACAACGTACGAATCGAGGGTAGTTTATCCAGTTTTGCCGGGCGGTCGCTCGTCTTTTTCCTGTCGTTCGGTACGGCCTCGTCGTGCGAAGACCCGGCGACGCACGCCGCGACCAGGACTCCGCCGCCGTGTCACGACGACGGGCTCCGGTTCTCGAGCAGCTCGGCCACCAGGAAGGCCAGTTCCAGCGACTGGGTGCGGTTCAGCCGCGGGTCGCACACGGTCTCGTACCGATCCCCCAGCCCGTCCTCGGCGACCGGGTCGCCGCCGCCGACACACTCGGTGACGTCGTCCCCGGTCAGCTCGACGTGGATGCCGCCTGGCACGGTGCCCAGCGCCCGGTGCACGTCGAAGAAGCCACGGACCTCCTCGACGACGTCATCGAAGCGGCGGGTCTTGTAGCCGCTGGGAGCCTCGTAGGTGTTGCCGTGCATCGGGTCGCAGACCCACGACACCACCAGCCCGGTCGCCGTCGCCTTCTCGACCAGCGGCGGCAGGACGTCACGGACCCGGCCGGCGCCCATCCGGGTGACCAGCGTCAGCCGGCCAGGGACGCGGTCCGGGTCGAGCCGGTCGGCGAGTGCGAGCACCTCGTCCGGGGACGTCGCCGGGCCGATCTTCACCGCGATCGGGTTGCGGATCCGGGTGGCGAACTCGACGTGCGCACCGTCGAGCTGGCGCGTCCGCTCTCCGATCCAGACCAGGTGCGCGGACACGTCGTAGGGCAGCGCGGTCCGGGAGTCGATCCGGGTGAAGGCGCGCTCGTAGTCGAGCAGGAGTGCCTCGTGGCTGGCGTAGAGCTCGACAGTATGCAGCTGTTCGGGGTCGGCGCCGATGGCGTGCATGAACGCGAGCGCCTTGTCGATCTCGCCGGCCAGCCGCTCGTACCGGAGGCCGGCGGGCGAGGTGCGCACGAAGTCGGTGTTCCACGCGTGCACCTGGCGCAGGTCGGCGTAGCCTCCCCCGACGAAGGCTCTGGTCAGGTTCAGCGTCGCGGCCGCGGCCCGGTAGGCGAGCACCATCCGGGCCGGATCCGGCGTGCGCGACCGGGTGTTGAACTCGAACCCGTTGACGATGTCGCCGCGGTAGGCCGGGAGCGTCTGCATGCCCCTGGTCTCGTTCGGACGCGAGCGTGGCTTGGCGTACTGGCCGGCCAGCCGCCCCACCTTGACGACTGGCACGCTCGCCGCGTAGGTGAGCACGACGGCCATCTGCAGCAAGGTCTTGAGCTTGTTGCGGACGTTGTCGGCCGTCACGCCGCCGAACGTCTCGGCGCAGTCGCCGCCCTGCAGGAGGAACGCCTCACCGCGTGACACTGCCGCGAGCCGCTCGCAGAGCAGGTCGCACTCCCCCGCGAACACCAGCGGCGGCATGACCCGGAGCTCCGCCATGGCCTGCTGCGCCGCCACCGGATCCGGCCACGTCGGCTGCTGCTGTGCAGGCAGCAGCTCGAGATCGATGGTGAGCTCGTCGTACAGCGCGTCGTCGCCGCCAGCGGTCACGCGCCCAGCGTAGGCCCGTGGGCTCGGATCGCCGGGAGTGCCCTCGGTAGGGTGACGGCGATCGGATTCGTGCACGCGTGAAGGGTCCCACGATGGCAGTTCGGAAGGTCGCGATGCTCACGGCAGGGGGCCTGGCGCCCTGCCTCTCATCCGCCGTCGGCGGCCTGATCGAGCGCTACACGGCGGCGGCGCCCGACGTCGAGATGATCGCGTACACCGACGGATACGTGGGCCTGCTGACCGGTCGCTCCATCACCGTCACCCCGGAGATCCGGGCCGGCGCGCACCGTCTGCACCGCTTCGGCGGAAGTCCTATCGGGAACAGCCGGGTGAAGCTGACCAACGTCGCCGACTCCGTCGAGCGCGGTCTGGTCACAGAGGGGCAGGACCCGCTCGCGGTGGCGGCTGACCAGCTCACGCGCGACGCCGTCGACGTCCTGCACACCATCGGAGGTGACGACACCAACACGACGGCGGCTGACCTGGCCGCATACCTCGACCGCCACGGGTACGACCTGACCGTCGTCGGCCTGCCCAAGACGATCGACAACGACGTGATCCCGGTACGCCAGAGCCTCGGCGCGGCGACGGCTGCCGAGCAAGGATCGCTGTTCGCGCGGAACATCGTGGCCGAGCACTCGTCGAACCCACGGATGCTCATCGTGCACGAGGTGATGGGACGCAACTGCGGCTGGCTGACCGCCGCTACCGCGCAGGCCTACCGGTCCTGGCTTGCCGCACAGGACTGGAACCCGGGCATCGGCCTTGACCCGCGCCGCTGGGACGTGCACGGCGTCTACGTGCCTGAAGCGGTGCTGGACATCGACGCCGAGGCGAAGCGCCTGCGCGCGGTCATGGACGAGATCGGGTGCGTGAACCTGTTCCTGTCCGAGGGCGCCGGCGTGGAGTCGATCGTCGCCGAGATGGAGGCCGCGGGCGAGGCGGTCGAGCGCGACCCGTTCGGGCACCTGCAGCTCGACAAGGTCAACCCTGGTGCCTGGTTCGGCAAGCAGTTCGCTGCCCGGCTGGACGCCGAGAAGGTCATGATCCAGAAGAGCGGCTACTTCAGCCGGTCGGCGGCGCCCAACGCCGAGGACCTGGACCTGATCAAGAGGTGCACCGACCTCGCCGTGGAGTGCGCGCTGCGTGGCGAGTCCGGCGTCGTCGGGAACGACGAGGAGCACGGCGACGAGATGCGCGCCATCGAGTTCAACCGGATCAAGGGCGGCAAGCGCTTCGACCCGACGACTGGCTGGTTCACCGACCTCCTCGCCGAGATCGGCCAACCTCTCGGCTGACGTCGGGCCGCCTGCGCTCGTAGATGATCATTTGGGGTCGGCCTTGTGCTGCTTCCTCGCGGCGGCGATCTCGGCCTTCGCGTGCTCGGCGTAGACGTCGACGTACTCCTGGCCGGACAGCTCCATCAGCGCGTAGACGACCTCGTCGGTCACCGAGCGCAGGACGTAGCGGTCGCTCTCCATGCCCTGGTACCGGGAGAAGTCCAGCTGCTTTCCGAACCGCAGACCCGGCCGCATGACCTTGGGGATGCGACGCCCAGGCGGCTGCATCTTGTCGGTGTCGATCATCGCGACCGGGATGACCGGCACTTTGCCCTCTAGGGCCATCCGGGCGACACCGGTCTTGCCGCGGTAGAGGCGGCCGTCGGGCGACCGGGTGCCCTCCGGGTAGATCCCCAGCAGGTCGCCACGCGCGAGGACCTTCAGCCCAGCGCACAGCGCCGCCTCGCCCGCCTTGCCGCCGGAGCGGTCGACCGGGACCTGGCCGACGCCCCGGAAGAAGACCCGTTTGAACCAGCCCTTGATGCCCGGCTCGGTGAAATAGTCGATCTTGGCTAGAAACGTCACCCGGCGCGGGACGACGAGCGGCATGAACAGAGAGTCGGAGAACGACAGATGGTTGCTGGCCACGATGGCCGGCCCCTCGGCAGGAATGTGGTCCAGCCCCTGCGCCCACGGCCGGTAGACGAGCCGCAGCACCGGGCCGAGAATGACCCGCTTGAGGAACCAGTAGAACACGGGCGAACACTACTCGACCGCGACCGGCCGACCGCCCGTCCGCGCGGCCGTGCGACGATGCCGATGTCGACCTCTCGACCACGCAGGAGACCGCGGTGCCGATCGTCCCCGGAGCCGAGCCCTACCGCCACGACGGCGGCCGTACGGGCGTGCTGCTCTGCCACGGTCTGACCGGATCCCCGGCCTCGTTGCGACCATGGGCCGAGCACCTGGCCGCAGCCGGCTTCACCGTCGACGTGCCGCTCCTGCCCGGTCACGGCACGACCTGGCGCGACCTGAACACCACCCGCTGGCCGGACTGGTACTCGACGATCGAACGGACTCTCCTCGATCTCGCTGACCGGTGCGACCACGTGGTCGTGGGCGGGCTGTCGATGGGTAGCTGCTTGACGCTCCGGCTCGCGCAGACGCACGGCGATGCCATCAGCGGACTGGTCCTGGTCAACCCGGCGATCGCCAGCCGCGACCGCAGGCTCCTGGCGCTCCCGGTGCTCCAGCGCGTTGTCCCGTCGCTCTCGGTGTTGTCTGGCGACATCGCGAAGCCCGGCCAGGACGAGATCGCCTACGACCGCACCCCGCTGCGGGCGCTCCATTCACTCGTCCAGCTCTGGAAGCTGGTCGTCGCCGACCTCCCCCGCGTCACGCAGCCGTTGCTGATCTATCGCAGCGATCAGGACCATATCGTCGACGCGACGAGCCTGGCGCTGATCCGCTCGCGCGTCTCGTCCACGGACGTCACCGTCGTCCCACTGCACGACAGCTACCACGTGGCCACACTCGACTACGACGCCGAGACGATCTTCGGCGGCTCGCTCGACCTCGTCCGCCGGCTCGCGCTGGCGCGGCAGGACGGTGCTTAAGTCGTGTCGCGCGACGACGAGCAGGTCTGGGCCGACCTGGTCGAGAGCTTCAACGCCCCGCCCGGCACCGACGAGCCGCAGTGGCCGGCGGCGGAGGACGTCGGCCCGGACGACTCGGGCGCCGAGGAGCCGGTAGCCGACGCGCCCGCGCCGACCCAGGCCTTGGCCGAGGACGCCGACGACCACTTCGTTCCACCCCCTCCTCCCCCGCTTCCTCGTGGCGACCGGGTCTCGCGGCTGGCCTGGATCGCGGTCCTCGGTGTTCCGGTTTTCCTCGTCCTCGCCGTCGCCGTGGGCTGGAGACTGTCGTCGTGGCTGTCGGCACTCGCCGTCGGCGTGCTGATCGGTGGCTTCGCGACCCTCGTCGCGCGGATGCGTGGTCGCGACCCCTACGATCCCGACGACGGGGCGGTTGTCTGACGGTTCGGCCTTCGGAGGCACCCATGCAGGCCAACGAGACCGTCGAGCTGACCGGCCACCTGGTCGACTCCGGACTCCTCTCCCGCATTCTCGACGACATCGGCGAGTACGGCGGCGACTTCACCATCGACCGGTTCGACGTCGGCCACGGGTCGGCAGACGAGTCGTACGCCAAGATCACGGTGTCCGCCGACGACGGGCGTGCGCTGGCCCGGCTGCTGATGCGGCTGCAGACGCATGGCGCCAACCTGGTCGACCCGGGCGAGGCCGTCGTGCGCCGGGCCGAGCGCGACGGAGTGTTCCCGGACGACTTCTACTCCACGACCAACCTCGACACGGTCGTCCACATCGACGGCGAGTGGATCGAGGTCGAGCAGCCCGAGATGGACTGCGGCTTGCTGGTGTGGGACGACGCGGGCCGTACCCGGGTCCGCACGATCCCCGTGAGCGAGGTCGAGGCCGGGGCGCGAGTGGTCTGTGGCGCCGCCGGGGTGCGGGTCCAGAAGACCTCCCGAGGGGACGTCGGCGACCAGGTCTTCGAGTTCATGAACTCCGAGGTCTCGTCGGAGAAGCCGCAGGCGTTGCTCGTCCACCAGATCGCCGACCAGATGCGGGCGGTCAAGGGCGCCGGCCAGCGGATCCTGTGGGTTGCCGGGCCGGCCGTCGTCCACACCGGCGCCGCGCCGGCGATGGTCGCCCTGGTCCGCGCCGGCTACGTCGACGTGCTCTTCGGTGGCAATGCGATCGCCACCCACGACATCGAGGCGGCCATGTTCGGCACCTCCCTCGGCGTCGACCTGGCGCAGGGCCGGGGCGTCGAGCACGGGCACGAGCACCACATCCGGGCCATCAACCGGATCCGCGGCTGCGGATCGATCCGAGCCGCCGTCGAGCAGGGCGTGATCGCCCAGGGCGTCATGCATGCCCTCGTCGTCCACGACAAGGACTACGTGCTGGTCGGGTCGGTGCGCGACGACGGGCCGCTACCCGACGTCTACACCGATGTGATCGAAGGCCAGCGGGCCATGCGAGCGCAGCTGCACGACGTCGGCTACGCGATCATGGTCGCGACGATACTGCACTCCGTCGCGACGGGGAACATCCTGCCGGCCTCGATCCCCCTGGTGGGTGTCGACATCAACCCGGCCACGGTCACCAAGCTCGCCGACCGTGGCTCCGCGCAGGCCCGTGGCATCGTCACCGACATCGGACTCTTCCTCGAACAGCTCGCATTCGAACTCGTCCCGGATTACCGCACGCAGCCCGATGCCGGCCGGTGAGCGTCAGCCGTCGATCGAGAGATCGACGACGACGGGACGGTGATCGCTCGCCACCAGCACGTCGGGGTCGTCGACGACGCGGTAGGCCTTGACCGATGCCGGACCCCGCACGAAGACGCCGTCGATGCGCCGGCGCGGATCCCGAGCGGAGAAGGTCGGCGTCTCGTCGCCTTCGCCCGCGTCGACGAACTCCGCTGCCAGTGCCCGCCAGGTCGGCTTGTCGGAGCGTTCGTTGACGTCGCCGGCCAGCACGGTGACTTCGCAGCCGAAGCGATCGACCAGGCCGACCAGCTCACTGCGGTGCCGGAGCCGCTCATCGGCGTCGAGCCCGAGGTGGACGCTCGCGACCACCAGGGACGCGCCGGCCCGGTGGATCCTGGCCGCGACGGTACCCCGCTTGTGCAGTCCCGGTGTCCGGCTGAACGCGTACTCCATCGTGGCGCTGACGTCGACCCGCAGGGACGCCAGCATGATGGTTGCGCCCGTCCGGCGTCCGCCACCCACGTAGAGCAGCCCCGCCTCGCGGGCCAGCGCGGCACACCGCGAGCGCCAGCGCCAGAATCGTGGCGCCTCCTGAAGGCAGACGACGTCGGCGTCGAGGCTGCGCAGCACCCGGATGACCGCGCGTCGGTCGTCGCGAAGAGCGCGAACGTTGTAGCTGACGATCCGCAGGTCCACCACGGCACCACAGCCTAGGGACGCCGCATCCACCGGATGTGGCCACACGTCACCAGGCGAACAGGTGCTTCACCAGGCTCCGGTGCCTGGTGAAGCACTCGCCAGGGTGGTGGACGTGATCAACGGGCAGGGAGGTCAGATGCGGGAGAGGTCGGCAGCGCCGACGATGCCGGCGTCGTTGCCCAGGGTCGCGATCCGGACCTCGGCCTCGGGTCGGTGGCCGCGCCCGGTCAGGGTGCGGCGGAAGGCTGCCGTCGTCGGGGTCAGCAGCAGGTCGCCCGCCTCGGAGACGCCGCCACCGATGACGAACACCGCCGGATCGAGCAGCGCCGCGAACGAGGCGAGCCCCTCGCCCAGCCAGCGGCCGAGGTCAGCCAGCAGCTCCCGGGAGGGCTCGTCGCCGTCGCGTGCCGCGCCGGTGACCATCGGACCGGTGATCGCGTCCGGACTGCCGTCGGCGAGCGAGAGCAACCTCGCCGCGAACACGGACCGTGATGACGCCAGCGCCCGCGCCTCCCGGACCAGCGCCGTACCGCTGGCGTACTGCTCCAGGCAGCCACGGTTGCCGCATCCGCACAGGTGCCCGTCCGGCACGACCCGCAGGTGTCCGAGCTCCGCGCCGACGCCGTGGGCGCCGCGGTAGATCGAACCGTCCAACACCAGACCGCCACCGATGCCGGTACCGACGGTCACGCAGATCATGTCGTCGACGTCCTCGGCCGCGCCGAAACGGAACTCGCCCCAGGCGGCGGCGTTCGCGTCGTTCTCGACGACGACCGGCAGGCCGGTTGCGGCTGCCACCTGGTCGCGGACCGGGACGTCGCGCCAGGCCAGGTTCGGCGCGAAGAGCACGGTCGAGCGGGCGGAGTCGACGAAGCCTGCCGAACCCACGCCCACCGCCACGACCCGGTGAGACGAGTGCAGCTCCCGGACGACGGCGACAATGCTGTCGACGATCGCGGGCGGATCGGTTGACGGGGTGTCGCGCCGGGTCCGGGCCACGATCTTCCCGATCTCGTCGACGACCCCCCCTGCGATCTTGGTGCCGCCGACGTCGACCCCGATGGCCAGGCCCACTACAGCGCCTCCACGCGCTTCTTCAGCTCCTTGAGGGCGGTGTCGATGATGACCTTCTCGGCCTTCCGCTTCATCAGCCCGAGCATCGGGATCGCGATGTCGACCGCGAGCCGGTAGGCCACCTCGGTGGTGCCGTCGTCGTATTCGACCAGCGTGTAGGAGCCGTCCAGCGCGCGGAGCAGGCCGCCCTCGACCAGCGTCCAGCGCACCTCCTCGTCGCCGTCCCACTCGTAGGAGAGCGTGTACGTGTCCTTGATCGCCCCCGCGTCGAGAACGAAGCGAGCCTCGGCCGGTCGCTCGTCGTCCTCGTGAACCGTGAGGACCTCGACCTCTCGAACCGACGCGGTCCACTCCGGGTACGCCTCGAGGTCGGCGATCACGGCCATCACATCGGCCGCCGACGCGTCGATCGTGATGCTCGAGGTGGTCTGCTCGGCCATGCGAGCCCCTGTCGCCGGAGAACGTGCCCGAGAACGTGATGGTGGCGAGGCGGAGACTACCGGTGCTGCGTGTGCCGGCGGTACGCCAGCCGGCCGTCCTCGTTCGAGCTCGTCCTTCATCGCGTGGATCCGGCGCTTGAACGCGGTGGCGTAGCGGTGCCGCAGCCGGGTGCGGTCGCCAGGTCGGCTGGGCTCGGCCCGGAGGAACCAGTGCACGATCACGCCGTCGTGCCACTCCTCCAGCCAGATCTCGGCCGAACCCGACAGCGCGCCGCCCACGGACCACCGAATCCCGTCGAGGCCCCGGTCCGTCACGACCGTGAGCCGAAGGTCCGGCCACCAGTCGCGCCAGAGCGCCGGGTCGGCGAATCGCCGCGCGAGCTCTTCGCGCGGGACGACGACGAACGTCTCGTCGACGACGTCGACGGACGGATCCGCCACGGCACCCTCCGATTGGGCATACATACGCGTCGGCGGTCGACGGCAGCCGCTCAGGCAGCGTCGCTGCGGTCGGGTTCACGCCCGGCCAGCAGACTCCGCAGGATCGCCACAGACTCGCTCCAGCTCCACTCCCGTTCGACCCAGGCCCGGCCCTTCTCCCCCATCAGCCGGACGTGGTCGAGATCGGACAGGAGGTCGACGGCCCGGGATGCGATGGCGGCGGGGTCGAACGGGTCGACCACGTAGCCGGTCTCCCCGTGCAACACCGTCTCCGGCGCGCCGCCGCTGTCGCCGACGAGCACCGGGTGGCCGCACGCCTGCGCCTCCAGGAAGACGATGCCCAGGGCTTCCGGCTCCAGGCCGCCGAGCCGCGTCCGGCAGGGCATGGCGAACACGTCGCCCACGTCGAACCAGCCCGGCGCCTCGGACCACGGGACGGCCCCGGCGAAGACCACCGAGCGCTCGACGCCGTTGTGACGGGTCAGCCGCTCCAGACCGCGTCTGGTGGGGCCGTCGCCGACGAGGAGCAACAGCGCGTCGGGCACGGACCCGAGCACGTGGGGCATCGCCTTGATCAGCGCGTCCTGGCCCTTCCGGGGGACGAACCTCGACACCGACACCAGGACCGGCCGGCCGGACTCGATCCCCAGCCGCTGCCGGATGGCGGCACCGCCGACGCCCGGGCGGAACACGTCGGTGTCGACGCCCGGTGCGAGGCGCACCATCCGCGCGGCGGCCTCGCCGGACAGCGCGGGCACGATCCGCCGGCGGCAGAACTCCGACACGTACGTGAGGACGTCGCAGCCCTCGCCGACCCTCCGCAGCGCCCGCCGGGCCGCGGGCACCCGGGCCCACCAGGTCTCGTGCCCATGGGTCAGCCCGACGAGCCGACCGGCGCCGGCCCCGCGCAATCCCCGAGCGAGTAGTCCGAGCGGTGCGGCTGCCCCGAACAGCACCGCGTCACAGCCTTCGGAGCGCAGCACCTCGGCCGTTCGCCGCGACACTGCCGGCGTCGGAAGGAGCATGGACGCCGGGTCGCGGACGACCGGATACGGCAGCCGCGCGTCGAATTCGCGGTCGCCAGGCATGGCCGCGGTGTAGACGACCACCTCGTCAGCGGGCAGCCGGTCGGCCAGCGCGTACACGAACGACTCGATCCCGCCTTGGCGGGTCGGGAAATCGTTGGTGACCACGAGGGTGCGGCTCATCGGCCAGAGCCTGCCACAGGAGCGAGGTCGTGCGGCTCCGGCACATCGTTCAGATCAGCCCAGGCGCGGGCCAGGGCGATCCGTTGCGGTGCGGTCGGATGGCTGGCGAACAACCCGAACACGACCGGCGGCGGTTCGAGGTCGGCATGGGACCCCAGCGCCAGGGAGCGCTGCATCTCCGCGAACGTCTGCGGGTCGCGGGTCAGGTCGAGGGCATGCACGTCGGCACGCGTCTCGACCCGCCGACTCACCAGGCCCTGCGCCGGGCCGCTGACGAAGCCGAGGACCGCCACCACGGCGAGAACGAGGGCCAGCACCCGTGGATCGCCCACACCGACCGCACCCGCCCGCTGGAGCAGCCACGGCCAGGCCAGCAGGCCGGCCAACGCGCAGACCGCCGCCGCGGCACCCAGGGCGCCGAGCAGCGTGCCATTGCGGACGTCGTGCTCGGCGACATGGCCCAGCTCGTGGGCCACCACGCTGCGCACCTCGCCGGGCGGGGCCTGGTCGTGCAGCGTGTCGTAGACGACGATCCGCCGGGTGGCGCCGAAGCCGGAGACGTACGCGTTGAACGTGCTCGTCCGGCGCGAGGCGTCTGCGACGAGGACGTCGTCGACGGGGATGCCGTCGTCCTGCGCCATCTGCAGCAGCGACGTTCGCAGCTCACCGTCGGGAAGGGGTTCGAACCGGTTGAACACCGGCTCGACCAGCAGCGGGTAGACGAACGAGAGCGCCACGACGAGCGCCGCCGCCGCCGCCGCGGCCACGGCCCACCACCACCGGGGAAGCGCGCGGGCGAGTGTCACCAGGACCAGCACCGCCAGCAGCGTTCCTGCCAGCTGGAGGCCGAACGACCTGCCGACGTCCGCGACCCAACCGGCCCAGGACCGCGTCGAGATGCCGTAGTCCCGGCGGACTGACTCCGCCCAGGCCGAGAAGGCGATCGTGGCGGCCCGAACGGTCAGGAGCACGGCGAGGCCCCCGAGCAGGACCTGCCAGACCCAGCCGCCGCCCAGCGGGCGGGCAGCAGCTGTGACGAGCCGTGCGCCCAGCGGCGTCAGGCCGAGCCCCACGGTGACGGCGAGCCCTACCGCGAGCCCGAGGTAGACAGGTGGACGGATCTCGCGCTGGTACGCGTCGGCCCGGGCCTGCTCGTCCGCGCCGAAGTCCCGGCTGGGGTCGGCTTGCTGGCCGGTCGCTCCGGCCAAGGGTTCCCAGGGAGTGGTGACGACCACGGCGATCGTGAAGGCCGCAAGCAGCAGGATGAGCACGATCCACGGGCTCGCGCCGGCCGGCCCTGGTCCGTCCGCGGCGTCAGCGCCCGGCACGGGCGGCCACCTCCGCTCGCCAGTGCGCCGTGACCGACGCGACGTCGGTTCCAAGCAGTTCGCCGAGCACGGCATCCAGGCTGGCCGAGCCGCGGTCGGCCGCCGTCCGGTACAGCTCCAGGACGGCGGCCTCGCCGTAGTCGGCGACCAACGTCTGCAGCGCGAGGTGCGCGCCCTCGTAGGCCTCGGTGGCGCGCGCTGCATCGCGGAACGCGGCGTCGTCGGGTAGGACGGTGGGCGGACCGTCGAGGGCGGCCCTGCGGAGCAGCCCCGCGATCGAGCGATCGAGCGGCACGCCGGCGTCACGGTAGCCCGCGTAGTCCGCAAGACCCTCGGAGAGCCACAGCGGTACAGGGCCGAGGCCGTGCGTCGCCACGTGGAACACCTCGTGCCCCAGCAGGGCCGACCGGGTCGGCAGGTCCAAGCTCGCCAGCACGCCCTGGTCGGCGAGCACCCGGACCGGACCGCGGGGGACGTCCGGCGGTTCCAACGACGCCGTCAGGGCGGCCAGACCCGCGCCGGCACCACCCGCCACCATGCGCCGCGCCTGTTCCCAGTCGGCGGCCACGACGAGGACGACCCGCGGCGGTGGCTCGTCCAGCAATGACGCGACCGACTCCGCAGCGCGGTCGAGCTCTGCGGCGTAGTCGCGGAGCGTCGCGGCGTCTGCACCGCCGACGACGAGCGAGTGCCGACTCGTCGCCGTGACCACGTCGTCGATCTCCCACGGTGGTACCGGTGTCGTGGACACGCCGGCCACCCGCAGATCGGGCGTGAGGTCCAGCACGGCTTCGGCCCGAGCGTCCACCGGGTCGCCCGCGAACCGGTAGCGCACGACGACACTGGCCCGCCAGGAGCCCCCCGCAGCCGCCTCCAGCGCGGTGAGCTCCTCCGACCAGGACGCCAGCCCAAGCCTGCCGAGCGACTCGAAGGCCTGCGTCTGTCGGGCGACGGCGGGCCCGGTAACGGTCGCGAGCCACGCTGCCCGGTCCGCGGACCGCCACGCCTGCTCCCGTTGGTCCAGCGTGTCCCGGACGCTCGCGCTCGCGTTCGTCGCGGCCGGATCCGGCGACGGCACCACCCGGTTGGCCGAGTGTGGAACCGGATGGGTGCCGCCTGGTGACGCCGGACCGAGCAGGACGACGGCGGCCACGATCACGATGGCCGGGAGTCCGGATCGGACGCGAACGAGGAGGCCCGGCCGGCCGGGCCTCCTCGTCGTCACGCGTCGATGGTAGGCGGCGCTCAGCCCGGGCGGGTCGCCCCCGAGAACGGCATGTACGCCAGCGGGTCGATGCTCACGACGTCACCGGGGTGGGTGGCGTGGACGATGTCGCCGCCGCCGAGGTAGATGCCGACGTGGCTGATCGGGCTGTAGAAGAAGACCAGGTCGCCCGGCTGCAGCTGGCTCTTCGAGACCCGGGTGCCGACGCCGATCTGGGCAGCGGACGACCGCGGCAGCGATACGCCCGCCTCGCGCCAGGCCATCATCGTCAGGCCGGAGCAGTCCCACGATCCCGGGCCTTCGGCCCCCCACTGGTACGGCTCGCCGAGCTGGGCCAGCGCGAAGTCGACGGCAATCTTGGCGCGCCCGCTGGCGGGCACGTCGGGCAGCGACTCGTCGGACCCGCCGCCGCGGCTTGCACGGTCGGCCGCCGCGGCGCGGGCGCGCTCGGCGCGTTCTGCGTCGAGCTGGGCACGCTCCTCCGCCTCGAGGCCGTCCAGGAGCTCCTGGGCGTCGGCGAGGTGTCGCTCGACGACCGCCTGCTGCTCGGCGAGGTCGGCCTCGACCGCCTCGAGGCGGCCCAGCTCTTCGTCGGCGAGCAGCCTGTCCTGCTCCAGCCGCTGCCGTTGAACCGCGACGGCGGCGAGCTGGTCGGCCTGCTGGTTGGCGTACGCGTCGACGACCGATGCCTGCGCGAGGAAGTCGGCCGGATCGGAGGCCATGAGCGCGTTCAGCGTCGGGTCGATGCCGCCGGCGCGGTACGAGGCTGCGGCGAACCCGCCCATGTCGGCCGTGAGTTCGTTGACCCGAATCTGCTGGCGTTCGACGTTCGCGGCGGCGCCCTCGAGCCGGCGCTGGATCTCGGCCAGTTCGTCGGTGGCGGCGTTGTAGCGTTCGGCCGCCTGCTCCGCCTTGTGGTTGAGATCGTCGACCTTGGTCCTGACCTCCTCCAGCGTCAGCTGCGGGTCGGCGTGACCGACGGGGGCGAGAGTCAGGCCGCCGATCGTGGTGACGGCGGCGGTGCACAGGGCGACGAGGGTGCGGCGAGGACTGGTGTTCCGGCGATCGCGCTCGGGCACGCGGGTCCCTTCTTCCTTCACCGCCTACCGGGTGAGCTGACGGGTTCGGGCCGGAAGATGCCCTACGGGCGCCTAAGCGCCCGATTCACCCCGGGAACCTGGGTCCCCGGCTCCGGCGTACAGCCGGACTCGGCGGGATGCCTGCTTGCGACCGTTCGGTCGCCAGGGGAAACAGGCACCGCGGGGCACGCTAGCCAGCCGACCGTGCATCGGGCAAGTCTCTGGGCACTGTTTCGTCGTATTGGCCCACAGGGCTGGCAGGCACGACGAGCCGCAGCGGCGGCACCAGGCCGGCCTGCGCCAGCACGTCGATGGCGTCCTGCTCCGCCCGGTCGAGCTCGGGCCCCTCGGCCGGCGCGCCGAGCAGCACCGACACGACGCAGTCAGAACAGGCCAGGCCGCGGACTTCGCAGCGGTCACAGTCGATGAGCATCGTCACGCGCCTCCATGCTGGTAGCGACCTTGCTCGTGGCGGCGTGGCATTGCCGCTCGTGTTACGCACGGTACGGAAGGGGTCCGACAACGCCGGCAAGCCAGACGCCCGGCGATACTTCCCGCGTCGCGCCGTACGCGGATCAACTGACTTCTCTTGATCGAAGGAGCGTTGCTGGGCCCATGACCCCAGCAACGCTCCTTCGATCAAGGTTCAGGCGGACTGGGCTCGCCAGGCCCGGGTCAGCCGAGTAGCTGAACCAGCGCCACCGAGTCCACGGACCGTGCGCCGCGCCGCTCGACGCCGTCGGCGACCTCGCGGTCGGACGACACCACGGCGACCGGGCGGCCCGGCGGCTCCGCCGCCACCAGCCGCCGGATCAGCTCGTCCGCTGTCTGACCCTGCGGGCTGAACCGGACCCGCACGCCCTGCGCCCGAATGACCGGTGGCGGCACCGACACATCTGCGCCGTCGAACACGCAGGTGACCTCCGCGCCGGTGCGCGCGGCGAGCGCCGCGAGGCGCTGGACCAGCCGCGTACGCTGCGCCTCCAGCGGCATCGCCGGCCACGCACCCTTGGTCACGTTGTATCCGTCGACGATCAGGTGGGCACGGGGCAGTGCAAGGAGGTCGCCGAGGTACGCCGGATCGTCGCGCGGCCGGCCGGGCGGCGTCGCGGCGGCGCCGGGCTGCGCGGCCTCGACGGTGTCAGCC
>JBOGDS010000071.1:0-19139 GCA_050743075.1 Jiangellaceae bacterium
GGGCCACCCGGATGCCCTCCCGGTTCAGCTGCCGCCACATCTTGTCCGCGCCGTACACGCCGAAGTTCTGCGCGTGCACCCGGCGGATCTCCGCCTTCAGCTGCTCATCCCGAACCGCACGCGGCGACGGCGGCCGCGTCTTCGCGGCGTGGTAGGTGCTCGGAGCGATCTGGCAGCCCGCCTCAGACAAGACACGGCAGATCGGCTCGACTCCGAACTCCTCCCGGTGCTCCTCGATGTAGTCGATCGTCGTGGTCAGTGGCGGTCGAGTTCCGCCGCGAAAAAAGCCGACGCCGTCCGAAGGATCGCGTTCGCCCTACGCAGCTCGGCGTTCTCCCGCTCCAACTGCTTGACCCGCGCGGCGTCCGCGGTGGTCGTGCCCGGCCGGGCGCCGTCATCGACCTGTCGCTGCTTCACCCAGCCGCGGAGCGTGTCGGTGTTGATGCCCAACTGCTCGCCGATCCGCCGGCACGCCGTGCTGACGCCGCCGACCTCCTCCGCGACGTCGAGCACCAGCCGAACCGCACGCTCCCGCAGCTCGTCCGGACACTTCCTCGGTGCTGGCATGACTCCATCCTCCTGGCGAGTTCGGAGCCTCCATCAAACGCGGGGCGATTTGGTCCAGTCGTGTTCCCAGGGCCAGTCGCGGGGCAGATGGAGGATGAGTCGGGCGGGCGGATTTGGCGAGTCGGGCGGGCACGCTGACGCTGAGGCGCGCGGATGAGCTGGGTGCGGATGGTGGCGGTGGTTGCTCGGGCGTGGAACGCGCTGGCGAGGCCAGCCGGCGGCGCGGGTCAGGACGAGGGGAAGCCCAAGCGATCTGTCAGGTTTGGCTGGCGCGTGCGGTGGACTCCCGGACGACCAGTTCTGGGTTGTAAAGCACTTGGCGGTGCTGGTGTGCGCTGGCCGGATCCGCTTCCTCGATGAGTAGCCTGGCGGCGGTCTGGCCGAGTAGGTGGCGTGGCTGGCGCACGGAGGTGAGCGGGACCGCGGTGGCGGCGGCGAACTCGATGTCGTCGTAGCCGACGATGGCCAGCTCGCCCGGTACGGCGATCCCTAGCCGGGTGGCGCTCTGCAGCACGCCGAGGGCGAGCAGATCGTTCGCGCAGAACACCGCGGTCGGGCGGTTAGGGCTGTCTAGCAGTTGAACCGCCACGTCGCGACCGTGCGCGAAGGTCATGCTCGTCGCCTGCGTCGCGACGACGTCGTCGGGGTTCCTGCGCGCGCGTCGGGCCGCGCGCCGGGCGCCGGCAAGCCGGTCCTGGCACTGCTGCAGGCTCAGTGGTCCGCTCAGGTACGCGATCCGGTCATGGCCTTGTTCGAAGAGGTGCGTTGCCGCCAGGTCACCGCCGAGGA
This sequence comes from Jiangellaceae bacterium, assembly GCA_050743075.1. Classification (GTDB taxonomy): domain Bacteria; phylum Actinomycetota; class Actinomycetes; order Jiangellales; family Jiangellaceae; genus JBOGDS01. The sequence goes on from JBOGDS010000071.1 coordinate 1,357, forward strand.
CGTCGTCGACGGTGACGGCGCACATGTCGGCCAGCGTCGTCCGTCGGTCCACCAGGATGACGGGCGTCCCGCCGCCGCGCAGCCGGCTCAGCCGGGCGTCGTCGCCGCCATGGGCGGGGGTGATCAGCACGCCCTGGACCCGCTGCTCTTCGAGGATGTCGAGGTAGGCGGCTTCTTCCTCGGGTGAGTTGTCGGAGCTGCACAGGATCGGCACCAGCCCGGCCTTGCGCAACACATCCTCCACGCCCCGCGCGACGTCGGTGAAGAACGGGTTGCCGATGTCGAGCACGATCACGCCGACCGTACGGCTACGACCGGCACGCAACTGGCGCGCGGACTCGTTGCGCAGGAAACCGAGTGTTTGGATCGCCTCCTGCACCCGTTGGCGGGTGTCAGGAGCGACGACATCCGGGCGGTTGAGTACGTTGGACACAGTGCCGACCGCGACCCCAGCCATGGCCGCCACGTCGCGAATGCTCGACGTCATGGCCAGCCTCCACTGGTATGCAGGTTCCGGGCCACGCTACCAGGCTGTTGATTCGGTTCAAGGCCAACCCCCGGTTCGGCCGAACCTGCCGTCGTGCCAAGCGCGAAACCTGCTCTTGACATGTGTGACCGCCCGAGCGATACTCCGTTGAATGGTTTCACTTCGCACACCAACGGGGTGGACTCCCGCCATCCATCCGGTACCACGCTGATCGACCACGCAGACGTGATCCTCGACAACGGCGCGCCGTACGGCGACTCCGTGCCAGACCTGCCTGGTGGTGGCAAGGTCCGTGCCGTGTTCTCGATCACCGCAGCCGTCGCGGAGGTGATCCGGCGGCTGACCGACAACGACGAGACGCCGCCGGTGTACCTGTCGGCCAACATTGCCGGCGGCGACGAGCACAACAGAACCCTCGAAGCACAGCACGGCGGCCGGATCCGTCGCACTGCCTGACCGACGCCGAGTGCGGCACGATGGCGTCCGACCCCGAGCCGGCCGGTCAGATCCACTGAGACAAGGAGCGAGAAGCATGACTACTCCCAACGACCTGTCGCGTCGGCGGTTCCTGCAGCGCGCGGCGGTGGCCACACTGATGGCCACCAGTAGTGGCACGCTGCTCAGCGCCTGTGCCGGCGGTGGTGGCGACGACCCCGGCAACGCCGACGGCGTTGGCGAGAAGAGCGCCGACAACCCGTTCGGTGTGAAGGCGGATGCCGCTCTCGAGGTCGTCATCTTCAAGGGCGGTTACGGCGACGACTACGCCAAGTTCCATCAGGAGCTGTACAAGGAGAAGTACCCAAACGCCCAGATCACCCACAAGGGCATCACCGACATCAGGGCACAGTTGCAGCCGCGCTTCAACGCCGGCAACCCGCCGGACTTGATCTTCAACGCCGGCGGCAACCTGTTGCCGTTGGCGCCCCTGTTGGCTACGGGGCAGCTGGCCGACCTCACCCCGCTGTACGACGCGGACTCGATCGACAAGCCCGGTACGAAGATCCGGGACACCCTCGAGCCGATCGCGCTCGAGCAGGGCAGGGCCACCGGCGAGACGACGGTGTTCGGGGTCCAGTACGCCGTGACGGTCTATGCGCTGTGGTACGACCAGACGCTGTTCGAATCGAAGGGCTGGCAGCCGGCGAAGACCTGGACCGAGTTCATGACTCTGTGTGAGGACATGAAGAAGGCAGGCGTCGCGCCGATGGCCCACCAGGGCAAGCACCCGAACTACGTCGCACAGGTCCTGTGGGACATGGCCGTCAAGCACGGCGGTCACGAGGTGATCAAGGCGATCGACTCGCTGGAGCCGAACGCCTGGAAGCACCCGTCGATCAAACTCGCCGCCGAGGCCATGCTCGAGCTCAAGGGCAAGGGCTACATCATGCAGGGCACGGAGGGCCTGGACCACATCCAGTCCCAGACCCGGTGGAACGAGGGCAAGGCCGCCTTCATCCCCAGCGGCTCCTGGCTGGAGAACGAGCAGAAGCCGGTCGTCGCGACGGTGAACCCTGCCTTCGCCACCACGGCCGCGCCGACTCCGCTGCTGGACGGCGCCAAGCTGCCCTTCGAGTGCACCGAAGTCACCGTGAGTGAGCCCTTCATCGTGCCGGCGCAGGCGAAGAACGTGGCCGGTGCCATGGAGCTGCTGCGGCTGGCGCTGTCCAAGGAGGGCGCGGCGAAGTTCACCGAGCTCACCGGCGCGCCGACCATCGTCAAGGGTGCGGCCGAGGGGATCACGCTCACCACGGGTGCGGAATCGGCGAGCAAGCTGCTGGCCTCCGGTGGCGAGAACAACTGGAACCCCTACTACCCGGGCTGGTACCCGACGATGAGCGATCCGACCAACTCCGCCGTCGGCGAGCTTGTCGCGGCCCGGATCACCGCCGACGAGTTCCTGAACCGGTGCCAGGCGGCTGCCGATGACGCCGCGAAGGACCCGAATACACAGAAGCGCACCCGCAACTGATCCTCGGGGCTCCCGGCGCCGGAGGACGCAGATGAAGCACGGCAGCTACCGGTTCGTCGCGAGCTTCCTGGCGATACCGCTCGCGCTCTATGCGATCTTCGTGATCTCGCCGTACGTGCAGGCGTTCTTCTACTCGCTGACCGACTGGACGGGCATCGCCCCGCAGTTCGAGTTCGTCGGGCTGGACAACTTCACCACGTTGGCGCGGGACGCGATGTTCCGGACAGCACTCCTGCACAACGTGCAGCTGCTGATCGTGCTGCCGATTCTGGTCATCGCGCTCGCGCTGTTCTTCGCCTTCCTGCTGAACGTGGGTGGGCGGGGCAACAGCCCGGGGGTGAAGGGGGTGCGGGGCAACGGCTTCTACAAGCTGGCGTTCTTCTTCCCGCAGGTGATGTCGAGTGTCGTGATCGCGGTGATCTGGTCGGTGATCATGAGTTCGGAGTCGTCCGGGCTGCTGAACTCCGTCGGGGGCTGGCTGGGACTCGGCCCCTCGGGGTTCCTGGCCGACCCGAACCTGGCCCTGTGGTGCGTGCTGTGGGTGATGGTGTGGGCCAGCGTCGGGTTCTTCCTGGTGCTGTTCAACGCGGCGATGTCGGGGATCCCGCGGGACATCTTCGAGGCGGCGCTGATCGACGGTGCCGGCCGGGTGTCCACCTTCTTCCGGATCACCCTGCCGCTGCTGTGGGACACCATCCAGACCTCGTGGGTGTTCCTCGCGATCGGTGCGCTCGAATCGTATGCGCTGATCGTGGTGATGACCGTCGGGCCGGGTGGACCGGACAACTCGACCCAGGTGATCGCGCTGCAGATCGCCGACAACGGCTTCCGGTTCGGCCGCGCCGGCTATGCGTCGGCTATCGGCGTCGTGCTCTTCTTCCTCACCCTGATCATCGCTGCGGTCATGCTCCGGGCCACTCGGCGCGACCGCATTGAGTACTGAGAGGCATGCCATGACCCTTCGGGTCGATGTCCAGACCGGCCCGGCCGCCGAGCGTCCGGCGACCACTCCGGCCGGCTCCCGCCGCGGCAGGGTCGCTGGCATCAACGTGTTCTCGCACGTCGCGCTGATCGCGTGGACCGTCCTGGTCGTGGTGCCGTTCGTCTGGGCGCTGGTCGCCTCGCTGAAGTCCACCGGCGAGATCTTCGCCAGTCCGTGGTCGCTGCCGGACTCGCCGCAGTGGGGGAACTTCGCCCGCGCCTGGGAACTGGGCGTCGGTCAGTACCTTGTCAACACCCTGGTCGTGGTGACCGGCGGTGTGATCGGGACCATGCTGTTCGGCTCGATGGTCGGCTACGTGCTGGCCGTGTACAAGTTCCCCGGTAACCGCTTCGTCTACTACCTGTTCGCCGCCGGGATGATGTTCCCGTTCTTCCTGGCGCTCGTGCCACTGTTCTTCGTCGTGAAGAACCTCGGCATGATCTCGACGTACCAGGGCCTGATCCTGGTCTACATCGCGTCCTCGCTGTCGTTCACCGTGTTCTTCATGCACTCGTTCTTCCGGACTCTGCCGATCTCGATCGCCGAGGCCGCCCTGGTCGACGGCGCGTCACACTCCGCCGTGTTCTTCCGGGTGATGCTGCCGATGGCCAAGCCCGGCCTGCTCGGCATCGGCATCTTCAACGTGCTCGGCCAGTTCAACCAGTTCGTGATCCCCTCGTTCCTGTCGCCGGAGAAGCCGGTGCTGGCGCAGGGCATCGCCACGATGCTGGCCAGCATGCGGTTCCGCAACGACTGGGCAGCGCTGTTCGCCGCCCTGACGATCGCGATGGTCCCGGTGGTCGTGCTCTACCTGATCTTCTACCGCCAGATACAGGCCGGTATGACCGGCGCGACCCTGAGGTAGCTCGTCCGAAGTACTGTCCGGATCGATGAGCCACGATGCGGGGACCGGCGCTGCCCGGCCGAGCCGGCGCCAGGTATTACGCCATACGGCCGCCGCCGGCGCGCTGCTGCCCGACCTCGGCCGGTTCAGTGCGCATAGACCCGGACCTCGTAGACCCGTGCGGTGTCGTCCAGGGCGTGGCCGGACGCCGAGGTGTTGGTGCGGTCGACGGTGATCCGCAGCGCGTCGACCGTGGCCAGCCGCTGGAGGCGGACGACACGCTGGCGTTGATAGTTGGCTTCCTCGGCGTACAGCTGCTCCCACGCGTCGCCGACCCGGCCGAGGATGCGCCAGTCGCGGGCGCAGTAGGCGACCCGGTCGAAGGCCGGCCGCTGGTCGGTGCCGGCGTCGAGGTTCGAGTCGAAGGACACCTGGACGGTGCCCACCTCGACCGGTCCCGCCCAGGACAGCTCCAGCCACGCTGCCTCGCCGCCGAGCGGCTCGGAGATCCACAGGTTGGGCAGGTCCTCCGGCCAGGCCGCGCCGTTGACGGCGTACCGGGGTTCGAACGGCCGTGGCTGCGGCTCGATCCGCACGGCGTGCACCCCCTTGCGGAACTGTCGCCACAGCTCATACGCCGGCAGCTCGACCTCGTCCGGCGAGAAGCACTCCAGATGGGCGTTCTTCTCCTCGCAGCCGCCCGGCGACCGGGTCAGGTACTGGGCCACCGTCCCGGGCAGGCCGGGACCGGCGACCGCCCAGTCGACGCCGTCGGCGGCCTGAAGCACCAGCCGGTACGGGTGATCGGGCTCGACCGCCGCGTCCACGCCCAGGTCCAGCCACCCCTCGTGCCCGGCCGCGACGACGACCCGGGCCGTCGTGACCTTTTTTCCCGGCTCCCGGTCCCACATGCGGTGCATGCGCTCGACCACGACACCGACGCTCGCCGTGTGCGGCGTGGGGTTGCGCACGTACCCGGCGACGGACGCCAGACGGTCGGCGGTCAAGGGCACGACCTGGGCCCGGTCGGTGTCCAGCGGCAGCCACCGGAGCTGGCCGTCCGCCGCGTCCGCCGGGTCGGGCAGGGCGAGTGGGATGGCGCTGCTCGCCGTCGCGGTGGCGGATAGCGCCAGGTCGTCCGGGTCGGTGTTGCGTACGCCGAGGAGCCGGGCGTCCTGGCGCAGCATCCGCTGCCGGACCGGTTGCAGGTGGGGGCCGTCCGGGTCGGCGACCTGGCGCGGGGTCAGCCGGTGCGCCACGGCATGGGCAGCGGCGGTCCCGACGGCCTGCCCCTGGGCGGCCAACGAGACCTGTACCCGGACCGGGCCGAGGGCGACGTGGGTGACCGACAGCAGCCGCCCGGTCATCCACAGGTTTGCCACGTTGCGGCTGTAGAACGCGCGCAGCGGCAGCGAGAACGGCACCACCCGGATGTAGTCGCTGTACCGCTTGTCGATGTTCTCCCGTTCGCCGGGCGCCTCGCGGTTGTTGATGCCACCCTTGATGTGCAGGTCGATCCACCAGCTCGCGTACGCGACGCCGTCGGGCCACTGCCGGTCGGTGTGGCAGTCGTGCTCGGTGACGGTGATGTCGCCGACCAGCCGGCGGCTCTCCCGCTTGCCGGGGATCATGCCGATCCAGTCCAGCACGTAGTTGGCGAACCGGTCCTGCTCCGGGCTGTGGTTCTTCAGGTAGTTCCACACGCCGAGCACGTGCCGGTGCAGCTCCTCCCGGATCGCCGCGTTGTCGTCGATCTGGTGGAACGGGGTGTTCACCTCCAGCCACCAGTACCCGCCGAAGTTCTCCTCGTGGATGTGGTAGAGGCGGCGGTCCATGACGAAGTCGTCGGGCGAGGTGTAGTGGGCGATCCAGTCCGGCGGGTCGTACGGCGCCGCCCGGTCGATCTTGCGGGCGCGCATGGTGATCGTCGCGCCCAGCGTCACGTCGTCGGCGACCCGCGGTGCGAGCGGCTCACCGAAGGCCGACCGGGCCTCCCGCCCGTATCGGGTCTGCGCGCCGGCCAGCGCCCCGACGGTGCCGTCGCCGGTGGCGTCAACGAACTGGGCGGCGCGCAGCAGCAGTTCCTTCTCGCTGCCCAGCTGGCTGGCGTGGACCGCGGTGATCTTGCGGGTGTAACCGGACCCAGCAGGCAGGTCGTCAACCTCCACGCCCCGGGCGGAGGCGTTGAGGAACGCGGTCAGGTGCCGCTCGCGGCGGACGGCCTCGGCGAGGTTGAGGTCGTACAGGCTGTTGATCAGACCGTGGTCGAAGAACCACTCGTGGTTGGTGGCCCGGTCGGTGAGGATCAGTTCGTGCACGATGCCGGTCTCGCCGCCGTACGCCGCGCCGTGGCTGGCGCCGTAGGGCACGACCCGGATCTCCGAGGACGAGTTTCCACCGAAGACCGGCCGGTCCTGCACGATGGCGGTGCGGGTTCCGTTGCGGGCGGCTGCGATGGCCGCGCACAGGCCGGCCAACCCGCCGCCGACCACGACGAGGTCGAAGTCGTGCGGGTCGGGGGATTGGTGTCTCATTCGGTTCTGCACTCCCTGCTGCCGACCTGAGTAGCCTCAGCCTTTCATGGTGATCTTGGTGACCGCCCCTGCCGGCTTTGTTGATCTTGTTTGGGGCGGGCGGGGCGGGTGGGCAGGTCTGGTCAGCCGGCCTGGGTGTGCCGGCGCGCCGCGGTCCTTTCCGGTGGTCGGGTCGGGTGGCGTGGGGGTTAGGTGAACGCGGCGCGGATGCGGGTGAAGGCTTCGGCGATGGCGGCGTGCCCGACTCCGCCGCCCTGGGGAGTTGGGTGAGCAGTCGGGCCGGCTTCGGTCGGTCAACGCCCGTCTGCGTGAGGTGGTTGCGGATAAGGATGAGCGGTTGGTCGCCCAGGATGCGCCTTGCGCGTATGCGTTGATCGAGGCGCAGGGCGGGCAGCTGGCCAACCAGAGCGAGTTGATCGAGCAGGCCAACCAGCGCGGACACACCTCCGGGAACCCGTGCGGAGCTCGACCGGTCACGGTGGCTTCGTCAGCAGATGCGGTGCTTCTGCCACTTCAGCTCCTCGTCCCAGGCCGAGAAGCTGAAGTCCCGGTCCTTCCAGTACCACTGCACACCGCCGTCGGGCCAGCCGGCGTAGACCTGGTCCCACGTCAGCACGTCGCAGTGCACCTGCAGCGACCGGTCGTTGATCTCGTCGTGGAGCGGTTGGTAGCGGAAGTCGCACGACAGGCGCACCCGGTCGGGCCGCTGGTTGGGCAGCGCCCGGTGCACCGTGTGGCTGGAGAACATCAACACGTCGCCGGCCTCGAAATCGCCCTGCGCCCATGCCAGGTCGAGATCGCAGAGGTAGGCCTCGAAACCGCCCGCGCCAATGGCCTGCTTGTACGACATCAATCCCTCGTGGTGGGAACCGTCGAGGACGGTGAGGCCGCCGAGCTCGCGCGGGCAGTCGCCCAGCGGGAACCACGTCGTCCAGACCCGCGGGGTTCCCTGGATGTGGATGAAATCCTGATGCGGCGGGGTCGGCCAGCTCACCGTGCTGGGCACCATCAGCCGGGCGATGTTGCGGGGATGCGGGAACACCTCGGACTCGAACAGCGCCCGGAACACCGACATGAGCGCCGGGTGGTGCGCGAGCTCGTGGAACTCCCGGACGCGCTGGACATCGCGGTAGGCGGCCGCCGTCACCCCCACCCCACAGAACACGGTCTCTTGTTGCAGTTCACGGTCGAACGCGGCGGTGTCGGCGATACCTTCCATCGGGTCCTGCCCCGGCGCGAGCCAGCCATGGCGGTCGAGGATCGCCATGAACCGCCGCCGGACGTCAAGCACCGTGTCGCGCGGAAGAGCACCGCGAACGAACAGGTAGCCGTGCTCGGCGGCACGCTCCCGCAACGCATGCGGGTCGTCGAGCAGGTCGGCGGAGTCGAGGAACTCCGTGGTCCTGGTCGGGAAGGTCGTGGGTACGGTCGTCATGGCTGATCCTGCCTGTCCCATGCCTGTCTGCCTGGTCCCTGCCTGCGGTCGCTACCGGCCGGCGGCGACGCTTGTAACGCGCAGTGTGCCGGAAGGCCGGCCCCAGGAGGACGAGAACTTCGTGTTCGTTGCCGACGGTCTCGAGGCCGCCGTCGGGAAGGCGAAGGAACTCGCCGGCGACAAACAGGGCGGCGTGAACGGCGGCACCATCGCCCGGCATTGCCTCGACACCGGCCTGCTCGACGAGATCCACGTGGATCTGGCTCCGGTCAACCTCGGTGGCGTCTTCGGCGCGCTCGAGGACGTTCCCGTTGAGCTGGAGGGTCCGACATCGATCGTCGAGGGCACCGGTGTCACCACCTGAGGTGCCGGGTGGTACCCAAGCCGGCCTGACAGGCCACCTTCGCCCTGCAGACGCTGGTTCCGTGACCTGTCCATCCGGCGAGAACGGTCCACTCGTGATCGTCGGCTATGCGCGCCGGCCGTACGCGTGCCGACGCCCTCCGTTTCGATGGCCGCCGCGAGCGGGAGGGCCGCCGCCTGGGCGCCGAGGACCGCTGCGGTCGGCCGGCGACGCGGGGCGCTGATCAAGGGCAGGCGCCTCGGCCAGTGCCCGTGCCGTCAGCGGCCCGACGACGTGCCGAGCGTCGACGTGCTTGGCGTCGACGCCGGCCCGCTTGTGCAGCCCTGTCATCTCCCGTGCCTGCGCCGGCATCGCCACGGTGACGACGGCTCCGGACGCGCCCGCACGCGCCGTGCGGCCGGAACGGTGCAGGTACGCCTTCGGCTCGCCGGCGGGGTCGAAGTGCACGACCATGCCGACAGCGTCGACGTGGATGCCCCGAGCCGCAACGTCCGTCGCGACGACGACCTGCGCGCGGCCGCTGCGGAAGCGGTCGAGGTTGCGCTCGCGCACCCGCTGGGACAGGTCGCCGTGCAGGTCGACGGCATCGACGCCGGCGCCAGCCAGGTTCTCGGCCAGCCGGGACGCCGCGTGCTTGGTCCGGGTGAACACGATGCTGCGCGGGTTCGCCCGCACCAGCTCGGTGGTCACGTCGAGCTTGTTGTGCGGTCCGACGACGAGGACGTGGTGGTCCATCGTCGTCACGGATCCGGCGTCGGGGTCGATCTCGTGGCGAGCCGGGTCGACCAGGTGCTTGCGCACCAGGCGGTCGACGTCGCCGTCGAGAGTCGCCGAGAGCAGCAGCCGCTGGCCGCCAGCGGGCGTCGCGGCGAGCAGCTCGGAGACGACCGGATAGAAGCCCAGGTCACACAGTTGGTCGGCCTCGTCCAGGGTGACGATCTCGATGTCGTCGAGCCGGCAGACGCCGCGCCCGACCAGGTCGTCGAGCCGCCCCGGGGTGGCGACGACGACGTCGACGCCCTGGTTGAGCCGGCGGATCTGCCGGTCGTAGGGTGCGCCACCGTAGACGGTGACCATCCGCAGGCGGAGGGCCTCGGCGAGCGGTTCGAGCGCTGACGTCACCTGGTTGGCGAGCTCGCGGGTCGGGAGGATGATCAAGGCCCGCGGGTGGTTGGGACGGCTGCGACCGCTGGCCAGCCGAGCGAGGATCGGCAGCCCGAAGGCAAGGGTCTTGCCCGAACCGGTACGCGCCCGGCCGAGCACGTCGCGGCCGGCGACGGCATCCGGGATGACGGCTGCCTGGACTGGAGTCGGCTCGGTGATGCCGTCGACGCCGAGAAGCTTGACGACGCGGTCGACCACACCGAGCGCGGGGAACGCCGACGTGGCGGGGTCGAAGGCCTCGATCGCGGCCTGACGGGCCGGGTCGAACGGACGGCGGTCGCGGGGACCGCGCTGCGGCCGGCGCTTGCCGTACGGCTGGCTGGTGCGGCGCTGGTCGCGACGACCACGCCGATGATCACGGCGGTCGGTGGGCAGGCTGGACTGGTCGAACGGCATTGCTGTGCTCCGGTGATCGGATGCGGGCGCGCCCGGACGCAGGCCGCGGATGCGGCATGCGGTGAGCCAGGGGTGCGCGCACCCGACCATCCCCTGGACGTTCCACGTCTGGACACCGGGCACGAAGACGGCCCTAACTATGATCACACAGCGAGGCCGTGGCTGCCAGCAAGTGTACCGGTGGACCCGCCGGAGGAGAAATCGCCGCTTCCCATGATCGAGGAGACGGCGCGCTACGCCGGTGCACCCAGGATGAGCTCCATGCAGCTGGCGCCGCCGGGCTCGACCCGGACCGGGACACCCCAGTCCTGCTGGTGGACGTGACACGCCGCATGGTCGCCATCGTGCTCGCACGACGCGGCCATGGCCGCCACATGCCGGACTCCGTGGCCCACCGCAGCGTCGATCTCGACGGCCCTCGTCAGCGCCGTCCCGCGACCCTCGCCGGCCCGCAGCAGCGCCGACGGCGTGGCCGAGACCAGCAGGCGGGTCGGCGGGCCGTACCGCTCGTCGAGCTTCTGCCCGGCCGGCGGCTCGAACCGCACGATGAACTCCACCTCGCCGGGGGAGATCACCGTCACCGGCCGCTGGGTCTGGCGCGCGAACTCACCGACGGACACCGCGGCCCCGACCGGCACCCGCGTCAGCCGGTGAGCCGCGGACTCGAGGACCACGAGGTGCTCGCCGTCGACCACCGCCCCGCTGGGCTCGCGGAGACCGGCCGCCAGGGTGGACACCGTGGCCATCGCCGGGTCGTAGCGACGGACGGCGCCGTTGTATGTGTCGCACACGGCGACGGATCCGTCTGGCAACGCTGTCACACCCAGCGGGTGCTGAAGAAGCGCTTGCCCGGCCGGACCGTCGCGCAGGCAGAAGTCGAACAGCCCGGTGCCCACAACCGTCTCCACAAGGCCGTTGGCAACCCGACGCAGGGCGGACGTCTCGGAGTCGGCCAGCCACAGCGCGCCGCCGGCACCGACCGTCAGGCCGGAGGTCTGAGCGAACCACGCGTCGGCCAGGGGGCCGTCGAGCAGGCCCTCGTTGGTCGTGCCGGCAGCGACCTCGACGTTTCCGGTGGCCGGGTCATACGCCCACAGCTGGTGAATCCCGGCCATCGCGACCCACACCCGGCCGTCCCACCAGGCGACGTCCCAGGGCGAGGACAGTGCGGCGACCCCGTCGCCCTGCATCCACTGCCGCCCGGTGCCGGCCAGCGTGCTGACGGAACCGTCGGCCAGCCGGACGCCGCGCAGAGCATGGTTGACGGTGTCGGCGACGACAACGTCGAACCCGACACGCCCGGCAACATCGTCCGGCAGGACGCACAGGCCCTGAGGCTCGCTGAACCGCGCGACGTCCGGCCCACCGTCCACGAGGCCCCGCTGGCCGGTGCCGATCCGCCGGACCACGGACTCGAGGTCGTCGGTCAGCTCGACCAGCGAGTGGTTCCCGGTGTCGCTGACGAGGAATGATCCGCCCGGTAGGGCGACGACCTTGCCGGGGAAGCGCAGAGTGGCGGGCCGGGGCACGGGCGGGACGAACGGCGAGTCGCCACGGCGCAGTGTCCCCTTCGCGGTGTGCTCGGCGATGAGGTCGCGGAAGAGCGCCCGCAGGGCGTGCGCGTGACCCTCGCCGGAGAACTGCGCGGCGATGTACCCCTCGGGGTCCACCAGCGTCAGAGTCGGCCACGCCCGCACCGCGTACGCCTGCCAGGTCGTGAGGTCGGGGTCGTCGAGCACCGGGTGGTGGACGTCGTAGCGCTCCGCAGCCGCCTCGACCGCTTCGTGGTAAGCCTCGTGGCGGAACTTGGGCGAGTGCACGCCGACGACGGTCAGCACGTCGACGAACTCCTCCTCGAGGGGCCGCAGCTCGTCCAGGACGTGCAGGCAGTTGACACAGCAGAACGTCCAGAAGTCGACCAGGACGAAGCGGCCGCGCAAACTCGCCAGCGACAGGGCCTCGCCCGCGGTGTTGAGCCACCCACCCCGCCCGACCAGCTCGGGCGCGCGGACGCGGGGACGGATCGGCTCGGCGTTCACAAGACGAGTCAACAGGCGCGGCCTCCTCGGCGTTCCCAGCGTTGTCGGACCCGCCAGGCGAGGGGGTCAAGCGGCAACGTCTCCCGCGATGAGAAGGTCGTCGGCCATGACATGCAGAGAGCGGTTTGTCAGCCGCAGCCCGGAGGCCACGGTGGTAATGCCAAGGTCACCGACCGCCTCCGTACCCGCACCGACGATCGTCGGTGCCACGGCGACGATCAGCCGATCCGCTACCCCGGCGGCCAGCATGGATGTGATCACCTTCGCGCCGCCCTCGACGAGCAGCGACCTGACCCCGCTGGCCCGTAGGCAACTCAACGCTGCGTCGATGTCCACGCCGCCCGGGCCGGCCGGCACCGTGCGAACTCCCACCTGGCGGGCCTGCAGCTCGTCCCGCCGCTCGGGGCTGGCCTGGTCGGTGGTGAGGATCACCGTGGTGGCGTCGTCGTCGAGGATCCGCGCCGTCGGTGGTGTGCGCAGCGTCGAATCCAGGATCACCCGGTGTGGTGACGCACCGGAGACCATACGGACGGTGAGTTGCGGGTCGTCGGCTACGACGGTGCCGACCCCGACGAGCACGGCATCACAGGCGGCGCGCATGGCATGGGAGGTGGCACGCTCACGCTCTCCGCTGATCCATTTCGAGTCGCCACTGGCGGTGGCGATCCGACCGTCGAGGGTCTGGGCGTATTTCAGGACGACGTGGGGTCGGTCAGGGTGGGCCTGGATGGTGCCGAGCAGCTCGGCGACGTCGGCGACCGGCTCGGTCAAGCCGTTCAGCGGGGCGGTACCGGCGTGGTGGCCGAGTCGCTGCTGTTTCGTGCGCAGGTAGCCGTTGTTACGGGTATGCTGTGCAATCGGAATCGGCTGGACCTGTTCGATGTGCACGCCAGCCGTTTCCAAACCTGCGACCTTCGCCGGGTTGTTTGTCATCAGGCGCACCGATCGCACTCCGAGCTCGAAGAGAACGGCGGCCGCCTCCGCGTAGTCGCGCACGTCGACAGGCAGGCCCAGGCGCAGGTTGGCGTCGACGGTGTCTGCTCCGTTGTCCTGCTCCATGTATGCCCGAAGTTTGTTGACCAGCCCGATGCCCCGTCCCTCCTGGCCGGTCACGTAGACCAGCACGCCGCGGTCTTCGGCAGCGATGGCCCGAAGCGACGAATGTAGCTGGACGCCGCAGTCGCAGCGCAGCGAACTCAGGGCGTCGCCGGTCAGGCACTCCGAGTGCACCCTGGTCAGCACGGCGGGGCCGGTTGCCACCTCGCCACGCGTCAGAGCGACATAGACGAAACCCGAACTGCACTCGAACGCGTGCCCCGTGAACTCGCCGTACGGAGTCGGCAACGCGACGGTCGCCACCTGCCGCGGATTCTCCACCGGGTACCTTTCGTCGATGGCTCGTCGCCGTGGATGCTACCGCTATGGATGCCCGGGCGATCTTCTTCGTTGCGCCTCGCCGGATCGAGATGGCGCCGGTCCGGCTTCCTGAGCTCGGCAGTCGGGACCTGCTCGTGCGCACCTGCTACTCGGGGATCAGCGCCGGCAGTGAGTTGCTCGCCTACCGAGGCGAGATCGATCCGGGAGTCCCGTTGGACGAGACCATCGGGGCCCTCGGCGGGACGTTTGGCTACCCGTTCCGATACGGCTACAGCTGCGTCGGCCGGGTCGAGCGCGGCGGCGGCGCAGTGGACGAGGACGAGCTGATCTTTGCCTATCACCCCCATCAGGACCGCTTCGTCATCCCCGCTGACGACGTGATCACGCTGGGGGCGACACAAGCGCGGATCGCGACGCTGCTACCCCTCGTGGAGACCGCGCTGCAGCTGTCGCGTGATGCCGGGCAGGTGGAGGGCGAACCGGTCGTCGTGGTGGGCCTGGGTGTGGTCGGGTTGCTGACCGCGGCGCTGCTCGTGCGGGCGGGCGCGCGGGTGGTCGCCAGCGAGCTGCTGGGGTGGCGGCGCGAAGCCGCGCTGCCCTTTGCCGTCGCTGCTGTTGCCCCGGAAGATCTCGACGCAGCCGTCTGGGCCGAGACGGAGGGACGCGGCGCCGGGCTCCTGGTGGAGGCGAGCGGTAACCCCGCCGCACTCGCCACGGGCCTGCGGCTGCTGTCGCACGAGGGGACGGCCATGGTCGCATCCTGGTACGGCGTGAAGCCGGTGCCGTTGCCGCTGGGTGCCGAGTTCCACCGGCGCCGGCTCTCGATCCGCTCCAGTCAGGTCTCCACCATCCCGGCCGACCAACAGCCCCAGTGGACGGTGCACCGGCGCCGGCACGCCGCTCGGGCGCTCCTCGACGAGCTGCCACTTGCGGCGCTGGCGACACACACGTTTCCCTTCGCCGCCGCAGCCGAGGCCTTCGCTGCTGTCGACCGGGGAGGCGACGGGCTGGTCCACGCAGCGCTGGGCTACTGAGCCGCGCTGTGCTACCGATGGGACATGTACGTTGTCGGAACCGGAGCCGATGTGCGTGCCTGGCATGTGGTGCCCGGCATGTCGGGGCCCGAGGGGCAGTTGCACACCCACGACTACCACCTCGAGCTGATCGTCGAGAGCCCGCAGCTGCGAGGGCAGGGGTGGGTATGCGACCTCGACGCGCTCGATGCCGCACTGGCCGAGCTCGTCGGGCGCGTCGCGGACCGGGATCTGGAGATCATCCGGCCGGAGACGGCCGCGGCGGTCACCGTCGAGGTCTTCGCGCGGTGGCTCCATGACGAGTTGGCCGAGACCGTGCGACGAGCCGGCGGAGAGTCGCTCGAGGTACGGGTATGGGAGTCGCCCACCGCCTTCGGCGGCTACCGCGCAGCCGTCGCCTGACAGGACGTCGATGACCCGCATGCTGACGATCGGCCTGCTCACTCTCGGCGATCCCGGGCAGTTGACCGGCGGCTACCTGTACCACCGGCGGATGGCTGAGGTCGCCGGCAATCACGGTGCCCGAGTCCTGTTCTCGTCCTTCCCCACCTACCGCTTCCCCCTTCCCGCGCTACGCGCCGCGACGGTGCTGCGCCGGGCCCGCGACGCGGGCGCCCACGTCGTGCTGGTCGACAGCATCGCCGCCGGCTACCTGGCACCGTGGCTTGCCACGCACCGACTCCAGCGTCCCCTTGCCGCCATCGTCCATCAGGGCCCGGGCGGCATCGGGCACAGCCGGCTGCGGACGCAGGCCCAGACAGTCTTGGACCTGGCCGTCTACCGCCGAGCTGATCGGCTGCTCGTAGCCAGCGACACCTTGGCGCAGACATTTCTGGCGGCCGGGTTTCCCGACCAGCAGGTCTGCGTCGTCGCACCCGGCCGCGACGTGGCGACCCCCGACGTGCCGGCGTACTCCAGCACAGATCTGCGTGAGGGCCGCCGGGCCGCGCTTCTGTGCGTCGGCAACTGGGTCCCACACAAGGGTGTGCTCGGCCTGCTCGAAGCCGTCGCCGCATTGCCGCCGGGGACGGCTGTCTTGCACCTGGTCGGAGATGACGCGGCCGACCCGGCCTACGCCCGGAGGGTGCGTGCCCGACTCGCACGAAGCGATCTGGCCGGGCGGGTGCGGGTTCACGGGCCGGTGGCGACAGAGCGGGTCGCCGGCTTCTACCGTGATGCGGACGTGTTCGTGCTACCCAGCTGGCGCGAGGCGTACGGGACCGTGTACGCCGAGGCGATGGCGGCTGGGCTGCCCGTCGTCGGATGGCGCGCCGGCAACCTCCCGCACCTCGCCACCGACGGCCGCGAGGGACTGGTCCTCGGGCCGGGCGACATCCACGGCCTCAGCCGCGCGCTCGGCCGGCTCTCTGCCGATGAGGCCTATCGTCGTCGGCTGGCCGCGGCCGCCCGTCTACGGGCACAGTCGTTTCCGACCTGGGCGCAGACAGCCGACGTGTTCTTCGCGGAGCTGCGCGGGCTCGCCCGCCGCTGATCGCCGTCCCGAGCGTGACCTACCGGCACGGGACCACCTCGTTGAAGGACATGAGCAACGGCGCGGGTGGTCCGGTATTGATCCGTGCGACCGCCGCATCCGCGACGAACATTCGCCACGCCACCGCGTCGGTGACTCCGAGCGCCCAGGCGATCGCGGCCTTGATCGGCGACACGTGGCTGACCACCACCACGTCCCTGTCGTCCGCCGCGTCGGCGAGCTCCATACAGGCATCGCGGACCCGATCCCCGACCGCGGCCAGCGACTCGCCGCCGGGAGGGGCGAAACTCGGATCCGCCCGCCACCGGGCCCAGAACTCGTCGGTTACGGAGCCAGGCTGCTGGCCGTCGAGGTCGCCGTAGTCCATCTCCACCCAGCGCTCGTCGATCTCGACCGCCTGCCCGAAGGCGGCCGCGGTCTCGCGCGCCCGGCCGAGCGGGCTCGCGATGACCTGCGACGGTGCGGGCAGCGCGTCCGCGATCGCCCTCGCCTGCCGTCGGCCGAGCTCGTTTAACGCAGGATCGGACCGACCGAGCAACAGCCCAGCAGCATTGGCCGCCGTTTGGCCGTGACGGACCAGAAACAACACGCTCAGAGGATAGGCGTGCGCGGGCCCGACGGGCGGGTCCTGGGTGCGCGTCAGCCCAGGATGGCCGGCGCCTCCCACTCCTCTCCGAGCACGTGGTGCGCCAGGAACGCGAACACGGTCTCGTACCACACTTCGCGTGCTGCGGCGTCAGGATCCAGTGGTTCTCGTCGGGGAAGTAGAGGAACTTGTGCGGCACCTCGCCGTCGTCGGCCGCCGCTCGGGACGCCAGGTCGCGCCACAGCCGGAGCGCCTCGCCGATCGGCACCCGGTAGTCCCTGTCGCCGTGGATCACCAGCATCGGCGTCGTGACGGAGTCCGCATGCAGGCTGGGGGAGTTGGCGGCCGCCATCTCGGCGGTCATCTCCCGCTCCCAGTACCACGCCGCGTCGGTCGTGGGCCCGAACTGGTCCAGCGCCCAGAGGCTCGCGTGGGTGACGATCGCCCGGAACCGGTCGGTGTGCCCGGCGATCCAGTTGGCCATGTAGCCGCCGAACGACCCGCCCATCGCGGCGGTCCGGGTGTCGTCGATGTCGTCGCGCTTGACCGTGGCGTCGGTGATCGCCATCGGGTCAGTGGACGGCGCCTCGCCCCACGCACCCCATCCACGGCGGACGAAGTCGCGGCCGTAGCCGGTCGACAGGGCCGGGTCGGGCAGCAGGACCGCATAGCCGCGGGCCACGGCGAGCCACGGGTTCCACCGCCACGACCACGCGTTCGACGACGCGAGCGGGCCGCCGTGCACCCACAGCAGCAGCGGCGCCGGCTGCGCGGCGCTCGCGCCGTCGGGCCGGGCCAGCCAGCCCCGGACGCGAACACCGTCGGGCGGCGTCGTCTCGACCTCGGTCAGCGTTCCCGGCAGCTCAGGATCCGGTGCCGGGGCCGGCAGGACCGTCGGATCCTGGTCGGCGCGGTCGGTGTCGAAGCGCACCGGGGTAGGCGGGGACAGGTAGGACGTGCGCAGCGCGTACACGTGGCGACCGTCGGACGACACGACCGGGTTGGTGTAGGCGGCGTCGTCTCCGGAAAGCCTGACGACATTCCCGCTGGCGACGTCGACGCGGAACACCGGCGCCCGGC
>JBOGDS010000072.1:0-18818 GCA_050743075.1 Jiangellaceae bacterium
GCATGATCCGCCGCTACATCACCTGGCGCAACCGCCACGTCACCGACCCACGACTACGCAAGGTCATCAAACGCGCCGCCACCATCAAACGGGCGAAGGCTGCCTGACGCGGTACTAGCTCCCCCCGGAATCATCCGGTACGTCGTGCCGAGCGAGCACCTGCATTGGCACGCCGTCCCCCACTGAGCGCCACCGCCGACTCGGGCCACCGTGATCTCGGCGGCCACCGCAGAGTACATGATCGGCCCGTCGCCCAGACAACGGCTGATGGTTACGAACCGGTCACAACACCGGCTATGGAGACGGTTCCTGCTGGCGGCGCCAGCGGATGGCGGCCTCGAGGAAGTCGTCGATGTCGCCGTCCAGGACGGCCTGCGGGTTGCCGACCTCGTGCTCGGTGCGCAGGTCCTTGACCATCTGGTAAGGGTGCAGGACGTACGAACGCATCTGGTTGCCCCACGACGAACCGGCGTCGCCCTTGAGGGCGTCCATCGCGGCGCGCTCCTCCTGCCGCTTGCGCTCCAGCAGCTTGGCCTGCAGGACCCGCATCGCCGACGCCTTGTTCTGCAGCTGCGACTTCTCGTTCTGGCAGGAGACGACGATGCCGGTCGGGACGTGAGTGATCCGGACGGCGGAGTCGGTCGTGTTCACACTCTGTCCGCCGGGACCGGACGAGCGGAACACGTCGACCCGGATGTCCGCCTCCGGGATCTCGATGTGGTCGGTCTGCTCGACGACGGGTAGGACCTCCACCCCGGCGAAGGAGGTCTGGCGGCGGCCCTGGTTGTCGAACGGGCTGATCCGCACCAGGCGGTGCGTGCCCTGCTCGACCGACAGCGTCCCGTACGCGTAGGGCGCGTGCACGACGAATGTGGCCGACTTGATGCCGGCCTCCTCGGCGTAGGACGTGTCGTACACCTCGGTCTTGTAGCCATGCCGCTCAGCCCAGCGCGTGTACATCCGGAGCAGCATCTCGGCCCAGTCGGCGGCGTCGACGCCGCCGGCCTCGGCACGAATCGTCATGACCGCCTCACGCGCGTCGTACTGTCCGGACAGCAGCGTGCGCACCTCGAGATCGGCGACCAGGCCGCTGACCTCGTCGAGCTCGCGCTCGGCCTCCGCGGCCGCATCGGCGTCGCTCTCTTCCGTGGCGAGCTCGACCATGATCGGAAGGTCGTCGACCCGCCGGCGAAGCTCGGTGAGCCGGCGCAGGTCGGCCTGCAAATACGACAGCTTGCTGGTCACCTGCTGTGCCTGGTCTACGTCGTCCCACAGGTCCGGAGCGGCGGCCTGCTGCTCCAGCTCCGCGATCTGCGCACGCATCCGGGCAGGGTCGAGCACCTGCTCGATGGTCGCGAGCGTCTGGTCGAGCGCGCCGATCTCGACGCTGAGGTCGCGGGTTGTCACGTCCGCCAAGGGTACGCGGCCGGCCGTCAGCGCAATGGGACCGTCGCCGTCGCGTCTGCGATGATCGAGATCCCGCCGTCGTCCCCACCGAGTACGAACGACACCCGTGCGGACAGCTCGACGGTCACCGTGGCGCCGTCGTCACCGACGTCGACCGAGGCGGCGAAGTCTTCGAACCTGTCCGGCAAGCCGTTGCGAGCGACGTAGTCGGCAACGGCAACCTCGACGGCGTCTCCGGACAGTGGCAGCTCGTCGACGCGTGGCCCGGCGTAGATCGCCTCCTCGGCGACGCTCTGGGCCGCGGTGACCGCGGCGCCGTCCGCCCACGACGCCAGCGAGCGCCGGTAGACGAAGGCCTTGGACGCGTTCGCCACCACCGCGACCGCCAGCACGGCGATCAGCACGAACCCGATGATCAGCAGCGTGATCTGGCCGCCCTCGTCACGAGGACGCATCAGAGGTCCCGGAACCGGTCCACGACGCTCACGTGCGTGGCGTCGACGGGTACCTGCGCGTTGACCGCGTCGCCGAGGACGGCTGGCACGAACGGCAGCGGCACGGTGGTTCCGACGGACACCGTGACCTCGGCGCCGGGCTGGTAGCAGGGCGGCGCCGAACACCGGAACACGACGTCGGCGGCGTTCGCGTCGAGTCCCTGGTCGGCGAGGGCGACGCCCGCCGCGAGTCGGGCCGCAGCTTCGTCGCCCGTGGCCACGTAGATCCGCCCCGCCTCCCGAGCGGCTTGCGTCACGCCGTACGACGCCCGCTGCACGTCGAGGACCGTCAACAGGACGTACACGAGGGGCACCAGCAGCAAGATCCCGAGGAAGTGGAACTCGACGATCGCACTGCCCCGCTCGGCGCGTCGCGGGCCGGTCACAGGGAGGACTCCTCGACGGCGTGCCCGGTGACGGTCAGACCACGGTCGAATCCGAGCAGGCCGAACAGCGGCAACGTCGTCGTGACCTCGATCTCGACGAGTTGGACACCGGAGTTGGTGACGTAGCGGGAGCTGACGTCGTCGCCGAACCTCGACGAGAGCGACTCCGCGATCAGCGTTCTGGTTCGCGTCTCCCCGTCGAGCAGGTCGCGGTCGGCGTTGGCCGCATGGCGGGCTCCCTCGGCGGCGCAGGCCACCAACGTGTTCCGCACGTGCAGGACCAGCCCGAGCTGCAGGATGGCGAGGAACAGTCCCACGAGCACGACCGAGACCAGCGTGAACTCGACGACGGCCGCGCCGCATTGCTGGCGCACGCGAGTCAGGGCGCGACGGCGTCGAGCGCGGCCTGGAGAATGTCGCGCAGGTAGGGCTCGGCGAACGCCCACAGCACGGCGACGATGCCAGCGGTCATGATCGTGATGAGCACCCAGCCGGGGACGTCGCCACGGTCGTCCCTGAGATCGAACCTCCGCAGCGTACGCTGCGCGCGACTGTGCAGGGGCGGGATCATCTGGCGGCTCCTCGCATCACGGGACGACGGAACTGATCTGGATCAGCCCCGGGTACAGGGCGAACAGGATCGTGACCGGAAGGACGAGGAAGATCACCGGCACCATCATCGCGATCTCCTTGCGTCCACCGATCTCCAACAGGTTGCGCTTGCGGGCCTCGCGGACGTCTGCGGCCTGGGCCCGCAGCACGTCGGCCAGTGGCGTGCCACGCTCGACCGCGACCGCCACCCCGTCGACGAATCGGGCCAGCGGTGTCAGGGTGGTCCGCTCGGCGACTCCGTCGAGCGCCTGGATCAGACCCGAGCCGGTTCGAGCGTCGGCGAGCGCGCGGCGCAGCTCGCGGGCCAGCTCGCCCGTACTCACCCTCGACACCCGCTCCAGGGCGCCGACCGGACCCTCTCCGGCTGCCACGGACAGCGCGAGCAGGTCCGCGATCGTCGGGAACTCGCTCAGCATCCGCTGCTCCCGGCGGCGGACGGCGCTGGTCAGCCGCTGGTCCCGCAGGACGACACCGGCCACGGCACAGGCGGCGCAGAAGACGAGGAGCAGAACGGGGGAACGTGCCGCACCCGCGCCCAGCAGCAGCAGGCTGGCGGCGACCGCGCCGGCGAAGCCGGCCACTCCCCAGACGACCTGCTCGACCCTCAAGTCGTGCAGAGAGAGTGCACTGCCCGACTGATCAAGCCGCCGGCGCACCGACGCGCCTCCGCCCAGGACCCGTTCCAGCACCTCCGCGCCGTCGGCGAGATGGGGCCGCACGAGGCGTTCGAGGGTGGGGAACGGCGTCACCGTGCGGGCATCCCGCAAGTACGCCCTGCGGGCCGAATCGGCGGAGAGCTCCCCCAGGTAGGGCGCCACTCTGGCGTCGAGGGTGGGCCGGCGGCGACCCGGCAGCCGTGACCACATGAGCAGGGCGCCGCCGGCCGCGGCCAGGCCGAGCAGCACACCGAGCGCGGGCGTCGCAGTCACCGCAGCACCCGTCCGTCCTCGGGTAGCCGGCCGAGCCTCACCATCAGGCGGTATGCGACGACGCACAGGCCGGCGCCGACCGCCAGGACCACCCAACCGCCCGGCGCGTTGTACGCACGGATCGACTCGGTACGCAAGGACAGCAACGCCAGCAGCAGCCACGGCGCGGCGACGGCGAGGCGCGCCGCGTTGACGACCCAGCCCTGACGGGTCTCGAGTTCGGCTCGAGTCCGCGCCTCGTCGCGCAGGAACGACGAGAGGGTCCGCAACAGCCGCCCGAGGTCCGTGCCCCCGACCTCGCGCGCGATGCGCAGCGACTCGCAGATCCGATCGCCAGTCGGATCGGCCAGCCGCTCCTTCAACCGGTCGAGACAATCGTGAAAACGGCCGGTCGCGCGGTAGTCCTCCCCGAACAGCAGGAACGGCCGCCGTAGTGGCTCGGGCCCGCGGCCGCCGAGCTGGGTCAGCGCCTCCGGCAGCGAGAGACCAGCACGCACGGCCGATGCGAGATTGTCGACGGCGTCCGGCCACAGCTCGCGGAGCTCATTTCGCCGCTGCCGCACCCGGAAACGCACCAGCGCCATCGGTGCCCAGCCCGCGAAGATCCCGAACGCCAGTGCGATCGGCCAGGTCCGCGACACGACGAGGAACACCAGGGCGACGAACGCGCCCGAACCGGCGCACGAGGCCAGCAGCTGGCGAGTCGTGATGCCCTCGATGCCGGCTTCGGCGAGTTGGTCAGCGAGCCGGTCGCGCAGCGAACGATGCCCGGGCCGGGCCGCCCTGGGCTCGTCCGGACCGCCGAACCACTGCCAGATCAGCAGCAGGCCGACGCCGAGCATCAAGCCGAGCAGAGCGCCCATCAGCCGGCGCCTTCGCGCTCACCGAGAAGGCTCCCCGGGTCGTAGCCCGCCCGGGCGAACCGCTCGGCGTGCGGCGGGTGGCCGTCGGCTCGGGCCAGCCGCTCACCGTCGCGGACGAAGATTGGCTCGAGCTCGACCATGTCGCCCTCGACCCGGCCCGGCACGGCAACGATCTCGCGCACGCGCCGCGACCCGTCCGGCTCCGTCGCGATGTGCACCACGATGTCGATACAGCCGGCGACGGTGGGGACGACGAACCGCGACCCGATGTTCTCGCCCGCAAGCAGCGGAAGGGTACACATCTTTGTCAGCGCCTCGCGCGCGGAGTTGGCGTGGACCGTGCACATCCCGGGAATGCCGGAGTTCAAGGCGATGAGCAGGTCGAGGCATTCCTGCTGGCGCACCTCGCCGACGATGATCCGCTGCGGCCGCATCCGCAGCGCCTCGCGGACCAGGTGCCGGAGGCTGATCTCGCCGGTTCCCTCGAGGCTGGGCTGCCGCGTCTGCATGCGGACCACGTCGGGGAGCGGAATCTTCAGTTCGAAGACTTCCTCGCACGTGATGACCCGCTCCCGGGCTGGCACGGCAGCGGTGAGGCAGTTGAGCAGCGTGGTCTTGCCGGCCTGGGTACCACCGGCGACCAGGACGTTCAGCCCGGCGACGACGCAGGCGTCCAGGAAGCGCGCGGCCGCCGCCGTCAGCGTGCCGAGCGCGACCAGTTCGTCGAGGTGAGTCGCCCGGACGACGAACTTGCGGATGTTGACGGCCCAATGCTCGGCGGTGATGTCGGGGATCACGACGTGCAACCGGCTTCCATCCGGCAGCCGGGCGTCGACGAAGGGACTCGACAGGTCGATCCGCCGCCCGGAGCTCTTGAGCATTCGCTCGACCAGGTCGCGGACATCCTGTGCGGTGAAGATCGTCGTGGTGAGCTCGCTGCGGCCGCCCCGCGCGATGAACACCTTGCGCGGCTCGTTGATCCAGATCTCTTCGACGGTTGGGTCGTCGAGAAAGCGCTGCAATGGACCGAATCCCGCCACGGCGTCGAGCACGCTCCGCGCCACCGACGTCGCGTCGCCGAGTGGGGGCAGCGGCCGGGAGAGGCTGCGTTCGTCGTACGCCGCGACGACGTCGTCGACGATGCGGCGCACCGCCGCCGGATCGGTGACCGGATCGAGCCCCTCCCGCCGGACGACGTCTCGGACTTCGGCGTCGATGATCTCGAGTGCGGTCATGCAACGGTCCCGTCGACAGCGTCTCTGTTCTCCTGGCTGCCCACGCCTGACCTCGCGAGTGACCGGCGGCAACAGCACATGACGTTGACTGGATGCCGCTGATTTATACCGGTGTGACGAGGCCTTGGCCAGTCCTTCGCCCGATATCCACAAGCTGGCACTGATCGGACCGGGCGCGACCTGCTGTCCACAACGCCGCCCGAACGGGTAACGCCGCCACCGGCACCGCTGCGAGCGTCATCGTCGGAGGGGGTGGTTCGTGCTCATCCGCTTGTCGGTCGCGTCCGCGGTGTGCGGTCCCATCGACGTCGCCGTCACCGCCCCATCACGCAGCCCGGTCTCCGTCGTCGCCGATGCGCTGCGCACGGCCGTCGGATCGACCGGTGGACTGGAGGTCGACGGCGTGCCCGTCGCCGACACTGCGCCGCTCGGCTTTTCGCCGCTGGTCTCGGGCGCGATCATCACTGCCGGTCCATGGGACGCATCCAACCGACCGCCCGGGCTGCTCCAGGCACGGATCGTCGGCGGGCCCGACGCCGGCGCCGTACATCACCTCGGTGTGGGCCGGTTCCGGATCGGTCGATCTGCGGCGGCGGAGATTCGCGTCGCCGACGCCGAGGTGTCACGCTTCCATGCCGAGATCGAGGTGCGCTGGGATGGCGTGACGGTTCGCGACCTCGGCTCGGAGAACGGGACCATGCTCGCCGCGCGTGGGGTGCCCGGCGTCCCGGTTGCTGTACCGCTGGGCAGCGACCTCCGGCTGGGCACGTCGACGATCCTCCTCACCGCTCCGGACAGCGTGCCGGCTGCGACGCGCGCGGCGGGCGACGGCCATGTCGACGTCAACCGTCCGCCCCGACTACGACCGTCGGTCGAGAGCGCAGAGGTCGTGCTGCCGGCGCCGCCGGGCGCTCCCGAACTCCCACGGTTCCCGCTGGCCGCGACGCTCCTCCCCTTCGCCCTTGCCGCCGTCCTGGCCGTGGCGTGGGACGTGCGCTATGCCCTGGTCGCACTGCTCTCTCCGGTTCTGGTCGGCGGGCAATGGCTCTCCGACCGGCTGGGGGGCCGTCGGTCGGAATGTCGGGAGCGGGTGGAACACGAGCAAGCGCTGGCTGCGGCCGACCAGCGCATCGAGGCCGCTCTGGTCGCCGAGCTGGCGGCGTTGCGCGCCAGCGCCCCGGACCTGGCCCAGGTGTTGATCACGGCGAGCGTCCCGTCGATCGACCTGTGGTGCCGGCGGCGGTCCGACTCTGATGCGCTGCTTGTGCGGCTCGGCACCGGCGACCTGCCGGCCACGCTACGTGTGCGTGCCGCCACGATGGACGGACCGGTGGACCAATCGACGCCGCGAACGTTGCACGGCGCGCCACTCACGGTCTCACTGAAGGCGTCAGGCGTGCTGGGCCTGTCCGGGCCGCGAAGGTCTCGCATGGCCGTGGCACGTAGCCTCGCGGGTCAGCTCGCCGTCGCGCACAGCCCGCGCGATCTTGCCCTGGTGGTCCTGCTCAGCGGTGCCGAGCGCGCTGCGGACTGGGGCTGGGCGCACTGGCTCCCCCACCTGGCCGGCGCGCCGGTGGGTAGCGCTGCGGCCGCGCTGCTGGGTCTCGACGCTGCACAGGTCACGGCACGGGTGGGCGAGCTGCTGGGTCTGCTCGCGGATCGGCAACGGACCGTGACGTGGTCAGGGCCGCTGGTCGTGGTCTTCCTCGACGGCTCCCGAGCGCTTCGGCAGCTGCCGGGCCTGGCGCAACTGCTTGCCGAGGGACCTGCCGTGGGCATCCATGCGATCGGCCTCGACGAGCCCGCCGGCCTGCCGCTGGAGTGCGGTGCGCGCGCACACATCGCCGATGACGGATCTACCCTGCAGCTCGACGTCGACCAGGGCCCACCACTGCGCGGCACCGCCGACGGCGCGTCGTGGCAGTGGACTGACCGCCTGGCTCGGACACTCGCTCCCTTGCGCGACCTGACACCCGGGCCCGCGGGAACGCCATCTGGCCCGGTGCGCCTGCTCGACCTGCTCGACACCACGGACAGCCGCCCGAGCAAGCCCGCGCGGGCCGACGTCGCTGCCGGTTGGGAGGCCGCGCCGCGGTCCACGACTGCCTTGCTCGGCCTGGCCGCGAACGGTCCCTTCCGCATCGACCTCGCGCGCGACGGGCCCCACGTCCTGGTCGCCGGGACGACGGGCTCGGGCAAGTCGGAGCTGCTCCAGACGCTCGTCACTTCCCTGGCGCTGGCCAACCGGCCCGACGAGCTCGCCTTCGTCCTGGTGGACTACAAGGGTGGCGCGGCGTTCGCGGACTGCGCCCGGCTCCCGCACGCCGTCGGGCTGGTCACCGACCTCGACGCCCGCCTCAGCCGCCGCGCGCTCGCCTCCCTGCAGGCCGAGATCCGCCGCCGCGAGCGGCTGCTGGCCGCGTCAGGTGTGCCCAGTGTCGAGCGCTACCAGCTCGCCGGGCACACTGCGCAGCTCGGCCGGCTCGTCATCGTCGTCGACGAGTACGCGACGTTGGTCGACGAGCTGCCGGACTTCGTCGACGGTCTGGCCGACGTCGCGCAGCGCGGCCGGTCGCTGGGTGTTCACCTCGTCCTGGCGACGCAGCGTCCCGGAGGCGTCGTCAGCTCCGACATCAGAGCGAACACCAACCTCCGCATCGCGCTTCGGGTCACCGATCCCGGCGATTCCGTCGAGGTGCTCGACTCCGTCGATGCCGCCTTAATCTCGCCGCGGACTCCGGGGCGGGCCTGGGCGCGCCGCGGCCAACAGAGCCTGGTCGAGTTCCAGACGGCGTCGGTCGGGAGCAGACCGCCGCGCGACGGGGACGACGTGCGGGTGGAGGTCCACGACTGGCGCACCCTCGCCGAGCCGTCGCCGCCCAACGCGGCCGACGACGACGGTCCCACGGACCTGGTGGCTCTCGTCGAAGCGGTACGGGGCGCGGCAGATCTCCTGGGCATCGAACCGCCGGCCAGCCCCTGGCTGCCGCCTCTTCCGACGACGGTCGAGTGGACGGACCTGCCGCCGGCGATCGGCCCGGTACAGGTGTCGCCCATCCCGTACGCGCTCGCCGACCTGCCCGCCGAGCAGGCCCGGTCCACGGTGTGCCTTGATCTGGAGACGGCAGGCCCCTTGGTCGTCATCGGTGGGTCCCGTTCCGGACGCTCGACGTTGCTGCACACGATGGCCGCAGGGCTGGCCAGCCTCACCAGCTGCGGCGACGTCCACCTCTACGGCATCGACGGCGGAGGTGGCTCGCTGCTGGCGCTGGCCGGGCTGCCGCACTGCGGCGCGGTCGTCGGGATCGATCAGGCCGAGCGCATCGACCGGTTGGTCAGCCGCCTGACCGACGAGGTCGGACGGCGGTACGCGATGTTGGCACGCTCCGGGTCCACCGATGTCGCGACCCAGCGCGCGCACGTGTCGCCAGCGCAGCGCTTGCCGTATCTCGTGCTCATGGTCGATGGCTGGGACCGCCTCATGTCGGCGCTGGACGTCGTGGACGACGGGCACGTGGCCGACCGTCTGTTCCGGTTGGCCCGCGACGGCGCGGCCGCGGGCTTGCGGGCAGTCATCACGGCCGGTAGATCCGGCCTGGCCGGGCGCCTTCCGTCCGTGGCCGACCGGATGCTGGTCCTTCGCCTGGCCGACCCGGCCGATGCCGCTCTCGCCGGGCTGAACCCGGCCGAGCTGCCGGACCCGATGCCGCCGGGCCGGGCGATCGAGGTCGGCGCCGGGATCGAGATGCAGGTCGCGTCGCCCACCCCGGACGCCGAGGGTGCCGGCTCGACCCGACCTCTGCGCGACCTCGCCCGGGACGCTGCCGCCCGGGACGAGACCGTGCCGACCTCGCGCCGATCGTTCCGGGTGTCCGCGCTGCCCGACCACGTGGCCTACGACGGCGCGGCTACGGCGCTGGGCGATTGGCGGCCACTGACGATGCTCATCGGCGTGGGCGGCGACGAACCCGCGCCGCTGTGCCTGGACCTTGTCGCCGAGGGACCGGCGTTCGTCGTTGCCGGCGAGCCGCGGACCGGCCGGTCCGCGGCCCTGGTCGTGGCCGGCCGCTCGTTGCTCGCGGGCGGGGCAGCCGTGGTGGCCGTCGCGCCGGTCCGATCGCCGCTGCGGGATCTACCGGGCACGGTCGGTCTCGTCGTGGACGGCGACGACGAGGCGGGGCTGCGGCGCCTCGTCGAGGACACGGCGGGGCCGTGCGCCGTTCTCGTCGACGATGCCGAGCTGCTCGTCGACACGCCCGTTGGCCAAGCAGTCGACCACGTCCTCGGCTCGGCCGCCGATGGCGGTCGGGCGGTGGTGCTCGCCGGTACCACTGACGAGCTGACCAGGAGCTTCCACGGCTTCGTGGCCCACGCACGTCGCAACCGCACAGGCTTGCTGCTGTCGCCGCGGTCGCCGCTGGACGGCGACCTGCTCGGCGTGCGGCTGCGGCGCACCCTCGTCGTGCCTGCGCCACCGGGACGGGGCGTGCTCGTCACCGCAGGCTCGACCACAGCAGTACAGGTCGCCCAGCCCTGACCCACGTCAGCGCTGCCACCAGGCGAGTCCCAGATGCTCGAGGATCGTCCGGTCCTTGGTCACCAGCGGGGAGCCGTCGACGAGCGCCTGGGCGCTGATCAACCGGTCGAACGGGTCGCGGGTCCAGCCCAGCGTCGCAGCCCGTTCGCACACCGCGGCGGATGGCGGGTCGGTCAGCGACATCTCCAGCTTGGGCGCCAGCTCGTCCACGACGACCTGCGCGGGCACGGACATCCTGCCGACCTCGTACAGAGACTGCAGCTCCAGCCGAACGAACGGGGAGAGTCCGATCGGTTCGTCGTCGAGCCGACGTCGAACGGAGGGCGGAACCAGCCGTTCCGGGTCGTCGTACAGCCAGGCCACGACGTGGGTGTCCAGCAGGATCACGGCCGCCACTCGCCGGACCAGTCGAGCTCGGCCAGATCCTCCGGCTCACCGACGATCGCGCCAGCGTGGGCGGTGAGACGAGACAACTTCGCGGGTGCGTCGTCCGCGACGATGCGCAAGCGCCGCCCGTTGCGCTCGATCTCGAGCGGAGCACCGCTCGTTAGCACCTCGTCCAGCAGCCGATACACGTTCTGCCGCAACTCCGAAGCCGTGATCGCCATCGGTCGTCATCCCTTCGTACGTACGTCAAGCGTATCAGGTACGTACGACCACATCGTGCCCAATGTGGTCAGCCGTGGAACGTGGCAGCGATCTGGTGCTCGGCCTGGGCGTACGACGCGCCGGCCCGGCCCAGTAGCGAACTGATGCCGGCCAGAGCCTCGTTGAGGCCACGCGCGTTCAGCTGCCACTTCTCCCACAGCGCACCGAACTGACCGGCTGCCTGCCCGGCCCAGTCGCCGCCCACAAGTGGCGCCAGTTGTGAACGCAGGGCGGCCAGCGTGGCGTCGATCTCGCTCGACCCACGCGAGACGCTGCCGGCAAGCGCCTGGAGCTGGTCCGGTGTGACCCTGATGCCCACCATGAGGCCCTCCCGTTGGGGTAGACGCGCGCGGATCGGCCCCGGGCCGTCTGCTGCACGTGCGCAACGTCCCGACCGTAGGCAGGCCGAAACGCCTCCGCAGCACAGGACACGACGCCTGTGGACAACCAGACCGCCGCGACCGTGTTGTGGACAGGTCAGGAGGGTCGGGCCCGGGTCATCATCACGCGGACTCGGCGCGTAGGAGCGACCGCACGACGCGCAGGCCGACCGAGAGCCGGGCCAGGTCGAAGGTCTCGCTGCCCACGATCTCGCGCAGGGTCTCGCGGGCCCGGTCGACGACGAGCGCGTCGGAGTCCGCCCACGCCTTGACCCGTGCCTTCGCGTCCTGGCTCTCGTCGGTCTGCTGGATGACCTGCGCCGTCAGCTGGGTCTGGACGCCGTGCAGGTCGTCACGCAGCGCGGCCCGCGCCATCGTCTGCCAGCGATCGGTCCGGGGTAGGGCGACGATCCGCTCCAGGAGCTGGCCGAGCGTGAGGTGCTCGCCGAGCTTGAAGTGGACTCTGGCCACCTCGATCAGGTCGGTTCCGGTCGTGAGCGACGTCTCGACGATCCCGAGACCGGCATATGCCGGCGGCAGCACGGCGACGCGAACGCACAGATCCTCGGGTATCCCGGCCGCCTGCAGGGCGTCGCGACGCTGCACGAACAGGTCGTGCTCACGGCCGACGAGCACCTCGGGCAGCTCGGCCAGCAGCCGGGCGAGCGGCGCCTCGAAGAAGCCGATCTGCCAGGCGATGTCGATGGGCGGCCGCCGGTTGACCGCGAGCCACCGGGTCGCTCGCTCGGTGATGGTGCGGCCCTCGAGGCGCATCTGCGTCTGAACGTCGGTCGGTACCACGGTGTCGAGCGCCTTGACCGCCGACATCAGCTCGGGCATCTGGAAGATCACGCTGGCGACCGTGTGCGCACGCGTGAGGTCCTCCAACGCGCCGCCGGTCTCCATGCCGAGGCGGTAGCCGAACGTCGTGCCCGCCTGGTTGACCAGCTCGTTGACCACGGTCGTGGTGATGATCTCGCGGCGCAGCGGATGCTCGTCGATACGGTCGGGGTACCGCTCCCGCAGGGCGTTCGGGAAGTACGCGTGCAGCGCGTTGCGCAGGTACGGGTCGTCGGGCAGCGCGCTGGCCGCCAGCTCCGCGTACATCGTGTTCTTCGTGTACGCCAACAGGACGGCGAGCTCGGGACTGGTCAGCCCGCGTCCTGCCTGGCTGCGCTCGGCGAACTGCCGGTCGGTGGGTAGGAACTCCAGTGCCCGGTCCAGCTTGCCCTTCGCCTCGAGCTTGGTGATGAGCGCCCGGTGCACGTGCATGAGGTTGGCCGCCTGAGCCACCCCACTGGCCAGCGCGATGTTCTGGCCGTAGTTGTCGGCGAGCACGAGCTCACCGACCTCGTCCGTCATCTCGGCGAGCAGCTCGTTGCGCTGCTTCTCGGTGAGATCTCCCGCGCGGACGACGGCGTCGAGCAGGATCTTGATGTTGACCTCGTGGTCGGAGGTGTCGACGCCGGCCGAGTTGTCGATCGCGTCGGTGTTGATCCGCCCCCCGGCGATGACGTACTCGATGCGGCCGAGCTGGGTGAACCCGAGGTTGCCGCCTTCGCCGGCGCATCCGCAGCGCAGCTCGCTGCCGTCGACGCGGAGCGCATCGTTGGCCTTGTCGCCGACGTCGGCGTGGGACTCGGAACTGGCCTTGACGTAGGTGCCGATGCCGCCGTTCCAGAGCAGGTCGACCGGCGCCGTCAGGATCGCCCTGAGCAGGTCGGAAGGAGCCAGGTCTGTCACCGTGGCGTCGATGCCCAACCGCCGCTTGACCTGCGGGGTGAGGCTGATCCGCTTCGCGGTGCGCGGATGGATGCCACCACCCTCACTGATCAGCGCCGGGTCGTAGTCGGCCCACGTCGAGCGGGGCGGTTCGAACAGGCGGCGGCGTTCCTCGTACGACGTCGCGGCGTCGGGGTCGGGGTCGAGGAAGATGTGCCGGTGGTCGAAGGCGGCCACCAGCCGGACGTGCTGCGACAGGAGCATCCCGTTGCCGAAGACGTCGCCGGACATGTCGCCGATGCCCACACAGGTGAAGTCCTCCTGCTGGCAGTCGCGGCCCATCTCGCGGAAATGACGCGTGACCGACTCCCAGGCACCGCGGGCCGTGATGCCCATGGCCTTGTGGTCGTAGCCCGCCGACCCACCGGACGCGAACGCGTCTCCCAGCCAGAAGCCGTACTCGGCCGAGACCTCGTTGGCGATGTCGGAGAACGTCGCGGTGCCCTTGTCGGCCGCCACCACGAGGTAGGGGTCGTCGGCGTCGTGGCGGATCACCCGCGGAGGTGGTACGACGCTGCGGTCGGCCGCTCTGTTGTCGGTGACGTCGAGCAACGCGCGGATGAAGGTCTTGTAGCACTCGACACCCTCGGCGAGCCAGACCTCGCGGTCGACGGCAGGCTCGGAGAGCCGCTTGCCGACGAAGCCGCCCTTCGCGCCGACCGGGACGATGACGGCGTTCTTCACGGCCTGCGCCTTGACCAGCCCGAGGACCTCGGTGCGGAAGTCCTCGCGCCGGTCGGACCAGCGCAGGCCACCCCGGGCGACGGCGCCGAAGCGCAGATGCACTCCTTCCACCACGGGTGAGTACACCCAGACCTCGAACTTCGGACGTGGATCGGGCAGGTCTGGGATCGCGGGTGGGTCGAGCTTGAACGACATGGCCTCGCCCGGCCGCCCCGCGGAGTCGACCCGGAAGTAGTTGGTGCGCGACGTCGCCTGGACCAGCGCCACGAACGAGCGCAGGATGCGGTCCTGGTCCAGGCTGGCCACAGCGTCGAGGGCACGCTCGACCCGGGCTGCCGTTTCCTCGGCAGCGGCTGCCCGCGCATCGGGGTCATTGGTGAAACGGTCCGGGTCGAACCGGGTCTCGAACAGGTCGACGAGCAACCGGGCGATCTCGACGTGTGAACCGAGCGCCTGCTCCAGGTACTCCTGGCTGAACGTCGACCCGGCCTGGCGCAGGTACTTCGCGTAGGCCCGCAACACGGCCGCCTGCCGCCAGGACAGCCCTGCGCCGAGCACCAGCGCGTTGAAGCCGTCGCTCTCGGCCTCACCCCGCCACACGGCGGCGAACGCGTCCTGGAAGAGTTCCTTTCGCCCGTCCTCCGGCGCGGCCTGCCGGCTCTGGTAGCGCAGGCCGAAGTCATAGATGAATGCTGTTCCAGCGGCGTCGCCCTTCCGGATGATCTCGTACGGCCGTTCGTCGATGACCTCGACGCCCATCCGGGACACGATCGGGAGCACCTGGGTCAGCGAGATCGGCGAGCCGGTGCGGTAGATCTTGAACCGCCGCTCGTCGGGGTCGCCGCCGATCGGCCGGTACAGGTTCATGCCCAGGCCGTCGTCGGGCGGGAGGTCTTCCAGCCTGCGGAGGTCGGCGACCGCGGTCCGGGCCGGGAAGTCCTCCTTGTACGCCTCCGGGAACGCGTCCTTGTACCGTCGCAGGTGACGGGCGGCCTCCTCCTCGCCCAACCGCTCGGCCAGCGTGTCCGCGAACTCGTCGGCCCAGGCGCGGGTGGCGGTCAGGAGCTGCTTCTCCAGCGCGGGCACGTCGAGCTCGGGCAACACCTGGTTCGGCCGAATCCGGATCACGAAGTGGACCCGAGCGAGCAGGGACTCCGTGACCAGCGCCGTGTGGTCGATGGACTGCCCGTCCGTCGCGGCAAGAAGGATCCCCTGGATACGCTCCCGGACGTCGGTGTTGTAGCGGTCTCGGGGCAGGAAGACCAGGCAGGACAGGTAGCGCCCATACACCTCGCGCCGGACGAACAGCCTCAGCTGCCTGCGCTCCCTCAGATTGACGACGGCGAGCGCCGTCGGCAGCAGCTCCTCGGCGGTGGTCTGGAACAGCTCGTCGCGCGGATAGGTCTCCAGCACCTGCATCAGATCCTTGCCGGAGTGCCCGGCCGCGGCGAACCCGCTCTGCTCCATCACCTGCTGTACTCGGCGGCGTAGGACCGGTATCCGCAGCACGCTCTCGGTGTAGGCGCCCGAGGTGAACAGCCCGAGGAAGCGGCGCTCCCCCACGACCTCACCGGACTCGTCAAACGTCTTCACGCCGACGTAGTCGAGGTATGTCGGCCGATGGACCGTCGCCCTCGAGTTGGCCTTGGTCAGGACCAGCAGGTGTTTCTCCCTCGCCTTGGCGCGGACCTCCGGCGGCAGCCTGGCGAAGGACCCGGACAGCTCCTGGTCCGCACGCAGGATGCCGAGCCCGGAGCCGGTGACGGCGCGCAGTACGTCCTCGCCGTCGACGGTGTCGAGTGCGTACTCGCGGTAACCGAGGAAGGTGAAGTGGTCGTCGGCGAGCCAGCGCAGCAGCTCCTGCGTCTCGACGACCTCCTCGGCTGGAACCGGGAGCGGGTTCTTCTCCAGCTCGGCGGCGATCTCGTCTGCACGCTGGCGCATCCGCGGCCAGTCCTCCACCGCCTCCCGGACGTCGCGCAGGACCGAGTCCAGCTCATCGGTGATCTGCTGCAGGTCGTCCGGGTTGGTCTCCCGGTCGATCTCGACGTGCATCCAGGACTCGACGAGCGCGTCGGGGGTCTCTGCGAAAAGGGGGTCGGGCTCCGCGAAGTCGCAGACCTCCACCAGGTTCCCGGCGACGTCGCGCCGGACGACGAACTGTGGGTGGACCACGAGGTGGATCGAGCGCTCCCCCCGCGCGAGCGTCATGGTGATCGAGTCGACCAGGAACGGCATGTCGTCGGTCACGACCTCCACAACCGTGTGGCCGGAGGCCCAGCCGTGCTCCTCGACCGTCGGCGTGTGGATGCGGACCTGGGACCGGCCCTGCGGCCGCTGCTCGGCCAGCTGGCGATGGGACGCGGCGGCGCCGTAGACGTCGACGGCATCGCGGTCGACGAGGTCCTCGGGTGCGACGTGCCGGTAATAGCGGCGCAGGAAGGAATGCTCGTCGGGCCGGGAGTGGCCGCGCGTCCTGTGGTGGTCGGCGACCGTCGCGGCCTTCGCGAGAAGCTCGGACTTGGCTTCGTCGAGCCGGTTGCGCATTGCCTCAGCCCCCGGGATCTGCTGCCGGTACGTCCTCGTACGCGACGTATACGACACTACTGCGCCGCACGCCCAGACGTTCCCGCCCGAGGAGAGTTGTCCACAGTGGTTCACCCCTACTCCCGTGATCATGTCGACTTAAGACCACGTTTTGCTGGACGTAGTCGACATGATCACGGGAGTTGAGGGCTAGAACTAGAGCCAGGAGCGCAGCTCCCACAGGACGGGGTAGTAGCGCATGTCCAGGCGTCCTCGCAGGTAGCTGGCACCCGACGAGCCGCCGGTGCCGGTCTTGGTGCCGATCATGCGTTCCACCATGGTCACGTGGCGGGCACGCCAACCGGTCGCCAGCTCGTCGTGCACGAGCAACGCCTCGGCCAGCTCCCAGATCTCACCATAGGTCCCGCGGTCGTGGGCGGCGCCGCGCATGGAGTCGCGGACGTCGTCGTCGGTGGCGGACGGGAGCCCGCGTTCGCGCAGTACGTCGACGAAGGCGTCCCATAAGGTGGGCTCGGCCAGCCGTCGCCGCAGGCGCCCGCGTTCCTCGTCGCTGACGCCACGGAAGCGCTCGACGAAGGCGGGGTCCTTGGCTCCGGACAGGAACTCCAGCTCGCGGAACTGCACTGACTGGAAACCACTGGCCGGAGCGAGCCGCTCCCGGAACTGGAGGAAGTCCTGCGGCGTCATCGTCTCCAGGACCCCGATCTGCGCGATCAGGATCCGCTCGATCTCGTGAACCCGGATCAACAGGTGCCGGGCCCACCAGAGCTGGCCGTCGGTCATGGCGTCGCGAGCGGACCCGAGCTCGAACAGGAGTTGCTTGAACCACAACTCGTAGACCTGGTGGATCGTGATGAACAGCAGCTCGTCGTGGGCGTCGGTCGCCAGCCGCTGTTGGTCGAGCACGGAATCCAGGCGCAGGTAGCTGCCATAGGTGAGCCGGGCGCCGTCCTCGCCGAACCGAGCGGACGGCGGCTGCACGTGCGTGGTCACCCCGCAACCATAGGAGGTCGCGCACAGGGACTGTCGAGGTCCCGAGCGGCCTCCGCGCGCCGTGAGCAGGCCGGACGCCGGTCAGCCGTCGGGTAGCCAGACGTCCTCGTACGGCACCCGCAACGCCTTCTGGGTTTCGTCGTGCATCGTCGACCCGGTCCAGGATCGCCACTTCTGAGGTGTGATCTCGATCGCGACGTCGTCAAAGGTGTTCCAGGCCGAGTCGATGTCATCGAGGGCATCGGGGCGGATGTACTTCGCCCGGAGCTGGTGGTTGATCTGCCGGGCATCGGCGCCGCTCAGTACGCGCCCGGTCCCTTCGGCGCTCACCATCAGGTGGCGGCCGGTCGAGGCGCGCCCCTGGACGATCATCGAGACCCACCCCCTCCGGTCGACGTTGCCGGCCTTGCGGGTCACCGACGACGTCTCGAAGAACAGCCGCCCGTCCAGCTGGAGGAAGATCACGTACGCGAGATGCACCGAGCCGTCCTCGTTGAGGGTGCCGACCGTTGCTGTCTCCCGGAGGGCCAGCACCTCCTGGATCTCGTCAGACATCGGGTGAGTGCGGTAGATCTGCTTCGCGTCAGCCATGCGTTGCCTACGTCGCCGGCCGGATGTTCTGGTTGACGCTGAACAGGTTGTCCGGGTCGTAGGTCGCCTTGACCCTGGCGAGCCGGTCGTAGTTGTCGCGGTAGCTTGCGCGAACCCGCTCCTGGCCTTCGTCCATCATCATGTTCACGTACGCACCGCCGGCCGAGTAAGGATGCAGCGCCTCGAAGTAGTCGACGCTCCAGGTGCGGACCTTCTCGACGTTGGCCGGATCGGGGTCGACGCCGGCATAGACCGAACCCCAGGTCGCGTCCCGGTAGCTCCAGGCGGTATCGGCCTTGTCCACGTCGTGCGCCGCGCCGTCGACGGGGTACATGTGCATCGTCGACTTCATCGTCGGCAGGTTGGCGCCGAACCGCTGGTGGATCTCGACGGCGTCGTCGGGGATCTCGTTGACGAAGTCAGCCCGCCAGTACCATTGCTCCCCCTTCGGGTAGAGCGCGTCGAAGGCGCTCTGAAGGGTCGCGTGCGGCATCGGCGCGGGCCCGTGCAGCAGCGGCTCGGGGAGCCCGTCCAGGAACGGCGCCATGGCCTGGCGTGCCTCGTCCTCCTGACCGACGTAGCTCCACACGACGCCGCACACGTTCCGCAGGTGGATCGGCGGATTCTGGCGGTTGTCGCAACGCGGACGTCTCGCCAGCGGTTGGTCGACGAGACCGGTTCCAGGGTAGCTATGTGGCCTTGGGGTCGATACTGGGCATCGTGGCGGCTG
>JBOGDS010000073.1:0-18647 GCA_050743075.1 Jiangellaceae bacterium
GCTCAGAACCGCCGACCGCGCCTACCAGGCCGCCATCCACGACCTCACCCGCAAAGCCGGCATCGCGGCGTAACCCCCAGACCGAACGGACGACTCATGATCAACAAACTTGACTCGACATTCACGACTCCCGTCGCCCAAGCTCTCTAGTGCTAAAACCGAGGAGTCCGCGGCGGCGTCATCGCTCGCGACGATGACGTGGTCCATTCGCCAGCTCCGATCTGGCTTCGCTGGTGCCGGTTCACGGGCCTCCCGGTCCCCCGGCCACCACCCGGCGCACGACCTGCAAGAGGTATTCCTTGCGGTCGAGCGGATTGTGGTCCGACCGCGGCCGGGTCGGAGTCGCGCCGTGGACCGGTTCGTGGTGGTCGAACGTGGACTCCACCACGCCTTCGCCGCTGGTCAGTGTCGGCAGCAGCTGCTCCAGCTCGTGCACCCGGGCCGCCGGGATTGCCCCGTGGACGAGGTACGACGAACCCCGCGCGCTCGGCGCCTCCGGAACCGCGCGTAGCTGTGCCAACGCGGGCAGGATCGATCCGAGCGAGTCGGCCGGAACCTCGAGCCGGAAGCGATTGACCGGCTCGTACACCCTCGTGCCGGCCTGCGCCAGCGCGCTCATCAGGACGAGCGGCGTCAGGTTGCGGAAGTCCCGACCAGTGCTCGACATGCTCTTGTCGAAGACACCATGAGAGTGGCTCTGCCGCGGCGCATAGCCGGAGTGGGTCATGGTGACCGTGCAGTCGGTGACCTGCCATCCGTGGATCCCCTGCCGCAAGGTCTGCTTCACGGTCTCCTCGACTGCGTTGAAGAACGCCGACGGCATGGCGCCGAGCTCGACCGCCAGTCGGAAGTCCACGCCCGAGCCGATCGGAGCCGGTTCGACGCGCAGCCCGACGGTCGCCAGGAACGGATTGGGCTCCTTGCCCATCGTCTCGACGGCTTCCCCCCTCCCGACCGGCCGTTCGATGCAGATCGTCGTCGTCTCGCGGAAGGTGACGTCGACGCCGAAGTCGTTCGCTAGGGTCGCCTGGATGACCTCCTTCTGCACCTCGCCGTAGAGCGAGACGGAGATCTCGTGGCGAGACTCGTCGTGGCGCAGGTTGATCAGCGGGTCCTGCTCGGCGAGCTGGGTGAGTGCTACGTGCAGCGCACCCTGGTCGGCGCGACGGCGGGGAACGACGATCGTCTCCAGCGTCGGCGGGGCGAACTGCCGCCGTTGTGCAGCTGTCGTTCGCGACACGCCGATCGCGTCGCCGATCCGGACGTCGCCGAGTCCCCACAACTTCCCGATCTGCCCGGCCACGACTGACGCCCGCCGGACGGCCGCGCCGCGCTGGAAGACGCTGATCGCGGTAACCTTCCCCTCGACATCGCCGCGCAGCTGCAGCCGATCCCGCGTGCGCAGCGCGCCCGAGAACATGCGGACGTACGCAACCTTTCCGCCGGCCGGATTGCTTTCGACCTTGAACACCGTGGCGGAGACCGGGCCGTCGACGTCACCCTCGGTCGCCGGCAGCAGCTCCCTGATGCCGGCGATCAGCGACGGCACGCCGGCGCCGGTGATCGCCGAGCCGAAGAACACCGGATGGACCAGTGCCCGCCTGGTCTGCGCTGCCAGCTCGTCGCCGAGTCGGCGATTCGACACCGCTACCTCGTCGTCGACGTACTCGGCCAGGAGCGCGTCGTTGCCGTCGGCGAGCAGATCGACCAGGCGGGTCGCGAACTCGGCGTCGGCGGCCGTGTGCGGCGCCCACTGGGCGGCGCGGGTTCCCAGGCCCGTGGTCACACCCATGGGCACGATCGCCATCGCGAGCTTGTCAGCGATGGCCTGCAGGACGCATTCGTACTGCGCGCCACGGCGGTCGATCTTGTTCACGAAGACGAGGGTGGGGATGTGCAGCCGCTTCAGCGTCCGCATCAACACTCGGGTCTGCGGCTGCACGCCCTCCACGGCGGAGACGACCAGCACGGCACCGTCGAGCACGTCCAGCACGCGTTCCACCTCGGCGATGAAGTCCGGGTGACCGGGCGTGTCGATCAGGTTGACCGTGACGTCGTCGACGACGAAGGACACGACCGCGGCCTTGATCGTGATGCCGCGCTGCCGTTCCAGCGCCAGGGAGTCGGTCTGGGTGCTGCCGTGATCGACGCTGCCGATCTCGTCGATCACGCCGGCGGCATGGAGGAGCCGCTCGGTCAGGGTTGTCTTACCAGCGTCGACGTGCGCCAGGATCCCCAAGTTCAACGTACGCATCGAGCGTCAGGTCCTTCGAGTAGGTGGTGAACCCCATCGGGATGGACATGACTGCTCGGCGCATTCCGTCTCCTTGGTCGTCGGCTCTAGGGAGCCAGTGCAGCAGAGGGCCGCTCCAGCGAGCAATCGCTTTTTCGACCAACGCGGCACTGACGACCTCGGCGTCGACTACGGTGCCGCCATGGACACGCCCCCTCCTCTGCCCGTGCTGCGCGAGGACTGGCAGCGCGCCCTCTGCGTGGCCGCGCATCCCGACGATCTCGAGTACGGCCTGGCCTCCGCGGTGGCGCGCTGGACCAGTCAGGGCAAGGACGTGGCCTACCTGCTGGCGACGCGCGGTGAGGCCGGCATCGACGGGCTCGACCCGGAACAGTGCGCTCCACTGCGTGAGGAGGAGGAGCGCCAGGGCGCGCGAGCCGTCGGTGTCGAGGTCGTGGACTTCCTCGATCACCGCGACGGCGTCGTCGAGTACGGGCTGCCGCTACGCCGCGACATCGCGAGGGCGATCCGTCGCCACCGGCCCGAGGTCGTCGTCGGCGGGGCGTTCACCGTCCGCATGATCGGTGGGGTCACCAACCAGGCCGACCACCGGGCCGTCGGGCTCGCGACGCTCGACGCCTGCCGTGACGCCGGCAACCGATGGATCTTCCCCGAGCTACTCGACGAGGGCCTCGAGCCCTGGTCCGGTGTCCGTGACGTCTGCTTCGGCGGCGCCGCGGAACCGAACGTCGGCGTCGACGTCACCGGCTTCGTCGAGCGCGGGATCGAGTCGCTGCAGGCTCACCGCGCGTACCTGGCGGGCCTCGGGTCCAGCGCGTTCGACCCGGCTGAGTTCCTGTCCTGGATGGCGGCCGGCAGCGGAGCCCGCATGGGCGTCGACGAGGCAGTCCTGCTCGACGTCCACACCTTGATCCCGGACGACGTGCCGCCCTGGGCGGCCGACGGATCCCAGACCTGAGCACTTCCCGCCACGGCGGACGTTCGGTGTCCGCGATCGCCTCCAGAGTGTCGTGGCGCTACCCAGATCCGGGTGGGCCGTGTCACCCGGGTCGGGATCGGGGACCAGTTCATACGGCCCGGGCTTGTCCCGGGCCGTACCCGCGGGCGGGTTGCAGGTGTTGGAGGTCAACCACGCCGATCGTGCCCAGCGGTGCCGCCGGGGGCAAGTCCGACCCGATCGACGCCTACCAGGCGGCGCACGCCGTGCCATCCGGCCGGGCCACCAGCGCCGCCCAGACCGAGACCATCGAAGGAGTACGCGCGCCCTGCGCACGGCACGCCGCTCGGCGGTCCGGGCCCGCACCGCAGCGGCGAACCAGATCCACCAACTCCTGATCACCGCGCCCGACCCGGTGCGAGACAAGTTCCGGGGCGACTTCTTCGCAGTCTTCGCCCCCTACATGCCGGCACCGCCTGCCGGTGCGCTCCCGCCGACGATGCGGGGCAGCGAGGACCACGTGCGTGCGCTGTTCAGCCACCGCGTCGCGTGGCTGGAGACGACCCGCACGGTCTACGTCGAGACAGCCTCCAGCCCGCTCGACTACCGGAAGCTCCTTGAGGCTACCTACGAGGCGGTGCGCTCGGTGCTGCCGAGCCGCGGGAACGGCGTCGTCGAGAAGACGACCTCCAACGGCACCTCGAAGTACTCCGCGAGCCGCAGCGCGAGATACAAGCTCGGGCTGTACTCCCCGCGCTCCAGGTACCCCACCGTCTGGTAGTGGACGCCCAGGGCCTCGGAGAGCTGACGACGCGAGATGCCCCGTTCGGCCCGCAGCATCGCGATCCGGTTGTGGATGGTCTCACTCATGCGCCTCAGCCGATCCGCTGCATGAACTCTTGCCGCCGTGCCTCGACACTGGACCCGGACTCGCGGCGCGCCATCCGGCGCAACAGCATCGGAGCGAGGACCAGGCCTGCGACGGCCCACGCACCGAGCACGCCGACGGTCTCGAGCGCCTGGCCGACGGCCTGCACCCAGCCCCAGAGGGACTGCAGCGGAAAGATGATGCCGGAGACGAAGCTCAGGCCACCGATCACCAGCAGGCCCAGCCCGCCGATGGCTCGCGGGCTCTTGACCACCGACCCGATGACGACACCCAGCGGCACCACAGCCAGCAGGCCCAGCACGAACACCCACAGCAGGGTCACCCACTCCGTGACATCACCGCTCGCCAGCCCTTCGAAGAGAAACAGTCCCGGAACCAGGATCAACACACCCCTACCGCGGTCTCGAGGCACGTCGCGACGACGAGGCCGGTCATGTAGCCGGCCATCCCGTTGGGTACCGCCTTGGCGCGCAGCAACGTGCCGTCCTCGCGGTCCGCAGCCAGGTAGTAGGCCACGCCCATCGCCGCGCTCGCGACCATGAACCCGAGGATTCCGGGCATGGCAACCGTCGCCAGCGGCAGCGGGCTTCCCTCGAACGTTCCGTTCCGCATCAAGATCAGGATGCCCAGTGGGACCCCGTTCCAGATCACGGTGTTGGCGATGCCGTCCGGGCTGGTCATCATCTGTCGGAACTGGATCCACCCCCGGCTCAGGCCGAGCCGGACCGCGTACCCGGTCGGGTTCATCGCGCCACCTCCCGCAGTGCGGCTGTCGGCGGCGTCGGCAAGCCGGCCTCCTGCCGGTGGACCATCGCCATGTAGGTGTTCCTCGAGCGACGCCCGGCGCACCTCGAGCTCCGCGATCTCGTCGCCGTACTGGGCGAACAGCTCGCGCACGAACCCCGTCGCGTCGTCCGCCGCGTGCACGTACCGCTTGCCGCTGTGGGTCCAGCGCACTTCCGCCTGACCGGCGATCTGGCGGGCCAGCTGGTCGGCGCTACCGTTTGCGACGATCCGCCCGTCGGTGAGCATGAGGATCCGGTCGGCCAGCTTCTCCGCCTCGTCGAGGTCGTGGGTGGTCAGCAGGATCGTCGTGTCCTCGAGGTCGGACAGCCGGTGCACGAGGTCGTGGAAGTCGCGGCGCGCCTTCGGGTCGAACCCGGCGGTGGGCTCGTCCAGGAACAGCAGCTCCGGCCGGCCGATCAGGCCGATGGCAACGTCGAGCCGCCGCCGCTGCCTGTTCGCCGAGACCGACGGTGGCGGTGAGCTCGTCGACGTCGTACGGACGAGGATGCTGTGGCGTCGCATACGGCACGTAGTACCGACCCAGGTGTTGCAGAAACTCTCGCACCTGCCACTTGGCGTGGTCGCGCCACGACTGCAGCACGACGCCGAGCCTCGCCCGCCAGTGCTCGTCGCCGTGAGCGGGGTCGACGCCGAGCACCCGCACCTCGCCGGCAGATCGCTTCCGGAAGCCCTCGAGGATCTCGATCGTCGTGGTCTTGCCGGCCCCCGTTCGGACCCAGCAGGACGAGCACCTCGCCGCGGCGGGCCTGGAAGTCGACGCCGGTGAGCACGTCGACGGACCCGTACC
The DNA here is from genome assembly GCA_050743075.1 of Jiangellaceae bacterium. Classification (GTDB taxonomy): domain Bacteria; phylum Actinomycetota; class Actinomycetes; order Jiangellales; family Jiangellaceae; genus JBOGDS01. The sequence continues at coordinate 5,675 of JBOGDS010000073.1, forward strand.
GCATCCGCAGGTCGCGGACGTCGATCACGGCGGTCTCGTCGACGGGCACGATGTCTCCAGGCGGCTCCACCTGATGGAGGGCAGTCATAGGTCTCGCCCCATCAGTCCAACCTCTCTGCCGGACGATAGCAGGTATGCTACGCAAGAGCCAAGGTCGCTGCAACCTTCTCGACGAGGGCGCTGGCGGCATCAGCGGCCAACGGCTCGCCCACGTCGTCGACGAGGTAGAAGACGTCCACCGCCTCGGCGCCCAGGGTGCCGACGACCGCCGAACGAACCACGGCACCACCGGCGCCGAGAGCGCTGACCAGGCGGTAGAGCAGCCCCGGCTCGTCGTGCGCGCGGACCTCGAGTACGGTGGTGTCCGACGACGCTCCGGCCACGATCTCGACGCGCGGCTCGGCGGGAGCGGGAGTCCGGGGCACCCGCGGGGCGGACCGGGCCCCCAGGACCGCGCCCAGGTCGAGCGTGCCGCCGAGCGCACGGCCGATGTCGGTACGCAGCGTCGCCTCGCTGGGCGGACCGCGGAAGCCGGTGGTGCCGCGCCAGGTCTGGACGACGGCGCCCACGTGAGCATGAATCGCCGCCGCTCGCACGTCCAGATGGTGCATCGCCAGCACACCGGCGACCGCCGTCAGTGCGTCGCCGCGGTGCGGAACGGCGACGGTGACCCGACACAGCCCCGCCGGCTCACCGCCGTCGACGCGGACCGCGAGCTCACCGGCCAGGCCACAGTCGGTGGCCAGCTGTTCCTGCCACGGCTCGAGGGCCGATGGCTTCTGGACAGGTGCGCCGCCCAGGACGGATCGCACCCGAGCGACCAGGTCACCGACCAGCCGGGCCCGAAACGGCGACCAGGCCAGCGCCCCGGCTGCCGTCGCGTCGGCCTCCGTCAGCGCAGCGAGCAGGTCGAGCACGTCGGCAGAGCCGACGGCGGCCACCACGGCCGACACCGTCGCGGGGTCGTCGAGGTCGCGCCGGGTAGCCATCTGCGGCAGCAGCAGGTGGTGCCGGACCAGCAGTTCCAACCGAGCGGCGTCCGCGGGCGACAACCCGAGTCGCACGCCCAGCGCTGCTGCGATCGACGCCCCCGTCTCGCTGTGGTCGCCCGGAAGGCCCTTGCCCAGGTCGTGGAACAGGGCGGCCAGCAGCAGCAGGTCCGGGCGTGCCACCCGGCGGGCGAGCCCTGCGGCGACCACGGCTGTCTCCACCAGGTGCCGGTCGACCGTGTGCCGGTGGATCGGCGTCCGCTGCGGCCGGTACCGCACCGGCTCCCACTCCGGGAACCACCGCACGATCAGCCCAGCCGCGTCCAGAGCGTCCCAGACCGGCACGGCACCGGCGCCCGCACCCAGGAGGGAGACCAGCGCGTCGCGCGCCGCGGGCGGCCACGGCGACGGCAGCGGCGGGCACTCCCGCACGAGCCGGTCCAGGGTTGCCGGAGACAGCACGACGCCCGCCTGGGCAGCCGCCGCGGCCGCCCGCAGCGGCAGGACGGCGTCGAGGTGCGGATGCGCGGTCCGGGCCAGCGCCGCCTCGCCGTCGTGATCGACGACGCCGTCGGCCAGTGGACGGCGGATGACCGGCCTACGCCCGCCGGAGCGGCCGTGCAGCGCCCGTTCGACCTGACGCCAGGTGACGTCGGCCGCGTACCCGATGGTCCGACCCGCCTCCGCGACACGGCGCATCAGGGCGTCCGCGTCGGACAGGCCGAGCCGCTCCGCGACCGCGTCCTGATCCTGGAATACCAGTCGATCGTGGCGGCGGCCGGTCGTCCGGTGCAGCGCGTCGCGGACGACCAGGAGCCACTCGTTCGCCTCGGCGACCGCAGCGGCGTGCGGACGGTCCGCGACCCAGGAGGCCGCCACGGCCCGCAGCGCCGTGCCGTCGCGCAGGCCGCCGTACGCCTCCTTCAGGTCCGGCTCGGACAGGTGGGCCAGCTCGCCGACCCTCGTCAGCCGCTCCCGGCAGCGCGCAGCCAGCTGCGGCAGGCGGACCGGGGCCTGCCGTCGCCAGTCGGCCAGCACCCGCGTCCGCAGCATCTCGGTGAGCTGCCGGTCGCCAGCCACGTGCCGCGCGTCGATGATGCCGAGGGCCGCCGCGAGATCGCCCCCGGCCACGTCGCGAGCGTCACGGAGAGTTCGCACGGCGTGATCGAGAGCGATCCCCGCGTCCCACACCGGGTAGAAGACCCCGTTGGCCACGGCGGCCGCGTCGCCGTCGTCACCGTGTAACAGCACGACGTCCAGGTCGCTGCCCGGCAGCAGCTCCTGGCGGCCGTAGCCGCCCACCGCCACCAGCGCCATGCCGGCCGACGACGCGGGTGTCAGTGCCGCGAACAGCGAGCCGAGCCAGGCGTCGGACAGCTCGGTCAGCACAGCCCGTCGTTGCGCAGCCGTGAGCGTCTCGTCGTCGACCACGGCTGCCCGCACCCTGATGAACCGGCTGTCCGGACCGGAGTCCACTCCGGTCACAGAGTCACAAAGCCTCGACCCCGGTCTCGCCGGTTCGCACCCGGACCACGGCCTCGACCGGTGTCACCCAGACCTTGCCGTCGCCGATCTTGCCGGTCTGCGCCGACTTGGCGATCACGTCGACGACGTCGTCCGCGTCGGCGTCATCGACCAGGACCTCGAGGCGGAGCTTGGGCACCAGGTCGACCGTGTACTCGGCGCCCCGGTAGACCTCGGTGTGCCCCTTCTGCCGCCCGTATCCGCTCGCCTCGCTCACCGTCATGCCTGCCACGCCGAACGTCTCCAGCGCCGCGCGCACCTCGTCGAGCTTGAACGGCTTGATGACCGCCGTGACCAGCTTCATGCCTTCACCTCTTCCTCCGCAGGTGCCGCCCCTACGTGCTGCGGTGCGCGCATGCGTCCCGACGGCGTGCCGGCCGCCGCGCCGAGCTCGTAGGCGGACTCGGCGTGCTCGATCTGGTCCAGGCCGGTCGCCTCGTCGTCCACGGTCGCCCGGAAGCCGACCAGCTTGTGCACGATCGTGGCGAGGATGTAAGTGACGACGAACGAGTACCCCATCACCGCACCCGCGGCCAGCGCCTGCCGGCCGAGCTGGTCGAACCCGCCGCCGTAGAACAGCCCCTCCGCACCGCCGGTGAACGACGCCGTCGCGAGCAGCCCGATGAGCAGGGTCCCGACGACACCACCCACCAGGTGGACGCCGACCACGTCGAGCGAGTCGTCGTACCCGAGCCGGTACTTCAGGCCGATGGCCAGCGCACAGGCGACGCCCGCGACCAACCCCACCGCGATCGCGCCAATCGGGCTGACGGCGGCACACGCGGGCGTGATCGCCACCAGGCCGGCGACGGCACCCGAGGCGCCGCCCAGTGTCGTCGCGTGCTTGTCACGCACGACCTCGACGGCGAGCCAGCCCAGGATCGCCGCAGCCGTGGCGACCGCCGTGTTGACGAACGCCCCGGCCGCAAGGCCGTTGGCCGCAACGGCCGACCCGGAGTTGAAGCCGAACCAGCCGAACCACAGCAGCCCGGCTCCGAGCACGACGAACGGCAGGTTGTGGGGGCGCATCTGCTCCTTGCGCCAGCCGGTCCGCTTGCCCACGACGAGGGCCAGCGCGAGCGCAGCCGCGCCGGCGTTGATGTGGACCGCGGTGCCGCCGGCGAAGTCCAGGGCACCGAGACGGTCGCCGATCCAGCCGCCGTCGCCGCCGTCGAACGCGAACACCCAGTGCGCGACCGGGAAATACACGATCGTGACCCACAGCACGACGAACAGCGCCCAGGCGCCGAACCGGGCCCGGTCGGCGACCGCGCCGCTGATGAGGGCCACCGTGATGATCGCGAACATCAGCTGGAAGGCGACGAACGCGTACTCCGGGATCGTGCCGCTGACGCTGTCCAGCCCCACGCCGGACAGGCCGACCTTGTCCAGCCCGCCGAGGATCCCGGCGCCGATGTCGGAGTCGAAGGCGAGGCTGTAGCCGTAGAGCACCCACACGACCGGCACGATCGCCAGGCAGATGAAGCTCATCATGAGCATGTTGAGGACGTTCTTCGAACGGACCATGCCGCCGTAGAAGAACGCCAGGCCGGGTGTCATGAGCAGGACGAGCGCCGAGCTCGCCAGCACCCACGCGGTGTCGCCCGCGCTGATCTCGGGCATCGCTGATCCCTTCTGCAGACGAGCCGGCTCGCATGCGTCCGGGCAGCGCCGCCGCGGCACCCACGGTCCGGTCGGTCGCCAGCAGACTGGCGGGCCCGTGTTGCTCCGGTGTACGCGCGATGTTGCGCGCAGGTGACATCTGTCCGCGCCGTGTTTCGACGGCGTGAACGCCCTACCCGGCGGCCAGGCGGCGCTTGTACCGCGACACCAGCCAGCTGCCGACCGCCAGGACCAGCACCACGACGGCCGGCACCGCCACCTGCGGGATCGGCGAGTTGATCGCCGGCACGATCAGGAACCCGATCCACAGCGAGACGTAGGTGAAGTACACGTGTCCGACGTACCTGCCCGGCCGGCCGTCGGAACCGTCGGCACCGTCGGAGCCGTCGGTGCCGTCGGTGCCGTCGCCGGCTGCCCGCCAGGCAAGCAGCAGCCGGATCACCATCGCCAGCCCGAGGCCGGCCAGGCCGCCGAAGGCCAGCCGGGCCACGGCATCGAGATCGGCCCAGTCGTGGACGACGAGCCCCACCAGGCCGGCCAGCAGCAACACGACGCACCACAGGTACAACAGCCGCCATCGCGAGCGGCCGTCGCCGGGCCGCGGCGGCGACATCGAGGGCAGCCCGGCGACGAGCCCGACGACGCCAGCGGTCACATGCAGGAGGACGAGTCCGGTCCGCACGGCGGCCTCCTCACCGGCAGGGAACGGGCCGGGCCATGCCCAGGTAGGCGGGGCCACCGGCGTAGGTCGCGATGACCGGCTGGCTGACCTCGAAACCGAACCGCCGGTAGTAGTCGACGTTGGCCGAGTCAGACGTCTGGAGATAGCAGGGCAGGCCGGCCTCGTCGGTGATCGCCAGCGCCGGCGCCATCAGCCCGGTGCCGACCCGGCGACGCTGGGCCCGCGGGTGCACGCTCATCGTCTGCAGGTACCAGCAGTCGTGCGCGGGGTGGGCCTCGGCCAGCGCCGCGCCCACCCGCATGAACCTGCCGACGGCGCCTCGCCCATCCCAGGCCATGCGGACCAGCGCCGCCATCCTGGCCACCCGGGCGCGGGACATCGGGAACGTGCCCGGCGGCATCCACAGCGCCACCCCGAGCAGGCCCCCGCCGTCGTCTGCCGCGAGCGCGTGGCCGTGCACGGCGGCGTCACGCGCGGTCGCGACCATGAGCGGGCGCAGGACCCGCCGCCGTACTGCCGGATCGGGGAAGACATGGCGGAACCCGGGGTACTCGCCGTGGCCGGCCGCGATCAGCTCGCCCGCGTCGGGCGCTCGGGACGGGTGGAGCCGCCCGACGTGGACGCCGTCACCGCTCACCGGGAGCCGGCGGCTTCTGGTGCAGGTTGACCAGGTTGCCGCAGCCGTCCTCGAACACGGCGTCGACGCCACCGTATGGCATCACGGTCGGCTCCAGCGTGAACGGCACGCCCCGCGACGTGAGCGCCTCGGCCTCGGCGGCGCAGTCGTCGCTGGCCAGCGAGAGCGCCGGCTTGCCGGCCTGGTAGGTGGCGACCTGGAACGCCTTGGCCGCGTCACGCGCGTGGGCCAGGAGCAGTTCTGCACCGCCGTCGTCGGCGGCAACGGTCAGCCAGCGCTCGTCGCCGTAGGACTCGTCGGTGGTGACCCGCAAGCCAAGCTTCTCGGAGTAGAACTCGCGTGCCTTGTCCTGGTCGTCGACGAAGATCGTCGCCAGCCTGATGCGCATGGTCGCCTGCCCTTCGTGAGGAGCCGTCGGCGGATCCTCCCGCCACCTGACAGCAACGCTGTTACTGTTGAAGAACGACGTTACTGCCGAGGCCGTCCCACCCGCAAGAGGAAGCGAGCGGTCGCATGCCGACCCGTCCCGCCGCCGGCACGCCGTACGCCGCGGCGGCCGCCGCCGGCAAGCACGCGCTGCGCACACTGGTCCTGGACACCGCCAGCCGGCTGCTGGAGTCCGAGGGACCCGACGCGTTGACGATGCGGCGGATCGCGTCGGACGTCGGCTGCTCCACGACCGTGCTCTACACGATGTTCGGCGGCAAGGCCGGCATCGCCGAGGGTCTGTGGCTGGAGGGCTTCGGGCGGCTGGCCGCCGCGCTCGGCCGGGCGACCGGCCCGGACGCGCTCGCGCGGCTCGCCGCCATCGGCCGCGCCTACCGCGACAACGCGCTGGCCAACCGGTCGTACTACGCGGTCATGTTCCAGCGCCCCATCCCCGGCTTCGAGCCGTCTGCCGAGGCGTACGCGACCAGCCTGCGGCCGCTGCAGGTGCTGGTCGACGCCGTCGCCGACTGCATCGATGCCGGCGTGTTCCGCCCGGGCGACTCCCGGCACATCGCCGGCGTGCTCTGGGCGGCGACCCACGGTGCGGTCAGCCTGGAGCTCGCCGGCTACGAGGGCGCCGTCGACGCCCAGCCGCGGTTCGACAACCTGTGCGCCGCCGCAGCGGCCTGGTTCATGGCCGGCCCGCCGCCGGCCCGCTGACCGGCCGGATCAGCCCAACAGGCCGTCGACGAAGGCCTCGGGATCGAAGGGAGCGAGGTCGTCGGCGCCCTCGCCGAGGCCGACCAGCTTGACGGGAACCCCCAACTCGCGCTGGACGGCGACGACGATGCCGCCCTTGGCCGTGCCGTCCAGCTTGGTCAGCACGATGCCGGTGACGTCGACGACCTCGCGGAAGACCCGCGCCTGGGCCATTCCGTTCTGGCCCGTCGTGGCGTCGAGCACCAGCAGTACTTCGTCGACCGGACCCTGCTTCTCGATCACCCGCTTGACTTTGCCCAGCTCGTCCATCAGCCCGACCTTGGTCTGCAGGCGGCCGGCGGTGTCGACCAGGACGACGTCGGCCTCCTGTTCGATGCCGGCGCGTACGGCGTCGAAGGCGACGCTCGCCGGGTCGCTCCCTTCCGGTCCCCGGACCGTCGGCACGCCCACCCGGTCACCCCAGGTCGTCAGCTGGTCGGCGGCAGCGGCTCGGAACGTGTCGGCCGCGCCGAGCACGACGTCGCGGTCCTCGGCCACGAGCATCCTGGCGAGCTTGCCGACCGTCGTCGTCTTGCCGGTGCCGTTGACACCGACGACGAGCACGACGGCCGGCCGGTTCTCGACGACGTGCCGGTCGGTTCGCAGGGAGCGGTCCATCGACGGGTCGACGAGCGCCAGCAGCTCCTCACGGAGCAGGCCCCTGGCCGCGGCCGGGTCGGCAATGCCTTCGACCCGCACCCGCGTCTGGAGCCGCCCGACCATCTCCAGCGCCGGCGCCACCCCGAGGTCGGCAGTCAGCAGGGTGTCCTCGATCTCCTGCCAGGTGTCGTCGTCCAGCCGCTCGCGCGAGAGCAGCGTGAGCAGGCCCTGGCCGAGCGCCGACCGGGAGCCGGCCAGCCGCGAGCGCAGCCGGACCAACCTGCCCGCGGCCGGTTCCGGACGCTCGGGTGGTGGCGGGAGATGCTCGGCCTCCGGGAGGACGGTCTCGTCGGGGAGGGTGGCTGCCTCGAGGTCGCGGCGCGTGATGTCGACCGCGGTCTCCGTCGCGGTGTCCGTGTCGGTGTCGGCGCTGGGACGCTGTCCGGCCGGGGGAGGCGCTGCCCGCCGCCGCGGCACGACGTACGCAACGATCGCGACACCGAGGACGACAGCAACCACCGCGCCGATGATCAGGTACTCCACGAGCGCACATCCTCCCAGACGGCAGGCACACTCTCAGTCGCAGCCAGGCGGCGTGCGGTCCGACGGCTCGTACTCGGCGATCACCTCAGCCGGCGGGATGGAGTACTCGATCCGGTCTGCCGCGACGAGCTCGACGAATCCGATGACGCTTTCCCCGTCGACCGGCCAATGCTGCGGCGGAGCCTCTCCGGCGCCGGTCTCTGGGGCCGGACTACCTCGGTTCTGGTCCCGGTACCAGTGGAGGCCATTGAACTGGCCCAGATAGTCGATGCCGCAATGGAGCAGCAGCAGGTAGGCGTACGTAACACCGCCTTCGAGCTGTCCGCCGTCGGTCACCGGCAGCGGCTCGCCCACCGGAGACGACGTCGCGCCCATCGACGCCGACATCCCGCCGCACCGTCATGACGCTTCGACGCGAACCGATGTCCATCGGTTGCAGCCAGGCCGGCCGACGGTCATGGCGGCCTCCGCGTCACCCATGCCCGGCGCTCGTCCACAGGGCATGGGTGCCGTGCGTCTCATCGGTGCAGCAGTGATGACCCCGGATCGCGTATGACGTCTCTGCGGACGACGTCGGTGACCCATGCGTCGCGAACCAGGGCAAGCTCCGCCGCGGCCCACACGAGCGCGTGACCCACCCGGCGTCGCGTCGCGTAGTGCCACGCTGCGACGCGGACGAACCGAGCGTGGAGCCTGCGTCGCAACCGGGCAGAGCGCACGACGACGCGCCCGATCGTGACGAAGACCAGCACGCCGACGGCGGTCCCCACCGACAGCAGCATGGTCACCATCGCGATGTCCACGTGGACGTACCCCCGATACCACACAAGCAACACCAGTCTCAGTTGACCCACAGACCCTACCAGCGGCGGCGGCGTCCAAGGAAGGCTGATGGAAGGCCCTTCGCTGGGGTCCCAGGCCCAGGAGGACGGCCTTCGATCAGCCCCTCTCACTCAGACGAGCGCTAGTCGCGGTGCAGGACGGCAGCGAGCCCCGGTACCGACTCGAGGTACGCGTCGAGCAGGCGGCGCGCCACGGCCACCGAGTCGACCAGCGGGTGCCCCGCGAACGCCCGCAGGGCTGCGCGCCGGGATCCGGTCAGGCCGGCCGTGATCATCTCGCGCTCCACCGCCATGACGCTCTGCACCAGCGCGCGCTGGTGCGCGTCGAGCGGGCCCGTGGGAACCGGCCGCGCTCCGCCCGCGTCGACCACGCACACGACCTCCACCACCGAGTCGGTTGCGATACCCGGCACCGCGTCGCGGTTGTGGACGTCGAGGATCAGCTGCGCCGGCTCGTCCTTCACGATCGCCCGCATGACGGCGAGCGCGACGCCGGTGTATCCGCTCCCGTCGATATCGGGCGCGGCACGATCGCCCGCGCCGACTGCCTGCCGGTTCTCGGCCATGTACGTCGCCTCACGGGCCTGCAGCGCGGCCTCCCAGAGCGCGGCCGCATCGGCCGGGCGGCCGCGTGCCTCGGCGTAGAAGGCTGCCTGCTGGTCCATGACGATCCGCCCCCGCGTCGCGGAAGCTGACGCCGCCGCTGCACGCGTCTCGCGGGCGAAGTAGTAGTAGTGCAGGTACTCGTTCGGAATCGAGCCGAGCGCCCGCAGCCAGTCCGCGCCGAACAGCCGGCCTTCCTCGAACGATGCCAACGCCGCAGGATCGGCCAACAGGTCCGGCAGGACGTCGACACCGTCGACATCGAGCCCGCGCAGCCAGCCGAGATGGTTGATCCCGACGTAGTCGGGATGGCACCGGGCGGGGTCGACCCCCGCGGCACGAGCCGCGCGGCGGCACAGCCCCGACGGCGAGTCGCAGATGCCGATGACGCGATCTCCCATTACCCGCGACATCACCTCGGTGACGACACCCGCGGGGTTGGTGAAGTTCACGACCCAGGCGTCCGGTGCGACGGCTGCAATGCAGTCCGCTAGCCCGTGCGCGGCGGGGACGGTGCGCAGCCCGTAACTGATCCCCCCGGCACCGACGGTCTCCTGGCCGAGGACCCCTTCGCGTAGCGCGACCTGCTCGTCGAGGATCCGGCCGGTGGGCCCGCCGACGCGGATCGCCGAGAACACCAGGTCCGCGCCGCGCAGCCCGTCGGCGAGGTCGGTCGTCGCCCAGACGGCCGGCGCGGGCGCGCCCGGCTCCGTTCGCCACCTGTCGAGGACTGCCGTCACGGCCGCCAACCGGTCTGTTGCCGGATCGACCAGGACCAGTTCGTCGACCACACCGTCGCCCGCTGCGAGGTCGTCGACCACGGCCCGGTACACCTGGGGTACCCGGAAACCACCGCCGCCGACGAGCGCGAGTCTCATAGTGTTGCTGACCTCACACGTCGGATTCTGCTCTTGTCGGACTCTGCCGGTCGTACTGTCGGGACGCCGTGGTTACATCGGCCACGGGCTGCGGCATGAGGGGAGGTTGTCATGGCACGCTCGGGCGAGGGCTTCGAGTCCGAGCCGCTGGTCGGTCCGGCGCTCGACCCACTGGCCCGCTCCCGCGACCCGGACGACCCCGACGTGGACCTCGTCCTAGCCGGCGCCGTCTACTTCGACATCGTCTTCACCGGACTCGCGGTGCCGCCCGCCGTGGGGACCGAGGTCCATACCGAGGGCATGGGCTCCTGCCCGGGCGGGGTCGCCAACGTCGCCGTGGCTGGGTCGCGGCTGGGCCTGCGCACCGCCGTCGCGGCAGCCTTCGGCGAGGATGTCTACGGCGACTTCTCCTGGGAGACGCTCGGCGAGCAGGAGCTGGTCGACCTGTCCAGCTCGCGGCGCTTCCCCGACTGGCACTCCCCGATCACCGTCTCGGTGTCATACCGCGGCGACCGCAGCATGGTCACCCACGAGCACGAGCCGCCGGTCCCGATCGCCCAGCTGGCCGTGGGGCTGCCGCCGGCCCGTGCCGTGTTCACCAGCATCCGTGGCGACGAGCTGCCCGCATGGGTCCGCAGCCGGTCCGAGCGAGGTGAGAAGATCTTCGCCGACGTGGGGTGGGACCCGACCGAGACGTGGCCGACACACACCCTCGACCAACTCGCGAGTTGCCACGCCTTCATGCCGAACGCGGTGGAGGCGATGTCCTACACCCGCACCGGCAGCCCGGAGTCCGCGCTGGCGAAACTCGCCGACCTCGTGCCGGTCGCCGTCGTCACCGACGGCCCTCGCGGCGCCCTCGCAGTCGACCAGCAGACCGGCGAGAGCGCCCAGGTCGAGGGGCTGGTGGTCGACGCCATCGACGCCACCGGCGCCGGCGACATCTTCGGGGCGGCCTTCATCGTCGGCACGCTCGCCGGGTGGCCGCTCACCGAGCGGCTGCGGTTCGCCAACCTGTGCGCGGCGCTCTCGGTCCAGCACAACGGCGGCTCCCTGTCCGCGCCCGGGTGGGCCGACATCGCCTACTGGTGGGCGCACCGGCCCGAGTCCGAAGCCACGAAGTGCTACGGCTTCCTCGCCCAGCTGATCCCGCCCGCCTGGCAGCCCACCGACACCCGCCGCGCCCAGGCGACGATCGGGCTACGCCACCGTTGACGGGCCGCCGGCCGCGGCGGTCCTGTCGACAATGCCGCGCAGATAGCGGGCTTGACCCGCATGCTGGAGGTTGTCGCTGATGACGCTGACCAGGCGCACACCGACCGTCACAGGCGGGTCGTACGAGCGGTCGACGATCCGTGCCAGCTCCTCCCCGTGCAGCACGGTGAGGTACTCCGCCGTCCGCGCGGCGACGGCGTCGTAGTACCCGAGCAGCGCGTCCGGTCCGTCCGGTCGCACGGCAGCAACCTGTGCCGACGTGTGCCCGTAGCCGGTGTCCTCGAGGTCGGCCGGCATGCCGAGCCGGTCCGCCCACCCGTCGCCGGTCCACGCCTGCTCCCGGCCGGTGATCCCGCACAGATGGTGGTCCTGGATGCGGGTGAGGTGCCAGACGAGCCAGGCGATCGAGTTGGCATCGGGGTCCGGCCGGTACGCGAGCCCGTCGGCGTCCAGGCCGCCGGCCGCCGTGTGTACGAGCCCCCCGACCCGGCCGTAGGCCTCGGCCAGAACCTCCCGAGCTTCCACAACGTGCCCCCTTCCCGTTGATCACGTCCACCATGCTGGAGGGTAGTTCACCAGGCTCCTGCGCCTGGTGAAGCACCGGCCAGGGTGGTGAACGTGGTCAACGGGAGAGCGGGTCAGGCCGGCTCGGCTTCCCGGATGCGCTGGCTGATGACGGCCGTCACGCCGTCGCCGCGCATCGACACCCCGTACAACGCGTCGGCGACCTCCATGGTCCGCTTCTGGTGGGTGACGACGATGAGCTGGCTGGCCTCGCGCAACTCCTCGTAGATCTCCAGCAGGCGGCCCAGGTTGACCTCGTCGAGTGCCGCCTCGACCTCGTCGAGGACGTAGAACGGGCTCGGCCGTGCCTTGAACAACGCGATGAGGAACGCAACGGCGACCAGGGCGCGCTCTCCACCGGACAGCAGGGACAGCCGCTTGATCTTCTTGCCGGGCGGACGGGCCTCGATGTCTATGCCCGTCGCCAGCAGGTCGTCCGGCTCGGTCAGGACCAGCCGGCCCTCCCCTCCGGGAAACAGTCGCCCGAACACGGCGGCGAACTCCCGCGCGGTGTCCTCGTAGGCCGAGCCGAAGACCTGCTGGACCCGGTCGTCGACCTCGCGGACGATGTCGAGCAGGTCGCGGCGGGTTCGCTTGAGGTCCTCGAGCTGCTCGACGAGGAACGCATGGCGCTCCTCCAGTGCGGTGAACTCCTCCAGCGCCAACGGGTTGACCCGGCCCAGGAGGGCGAGTGCCCGCTCGCCCGTCCGGGCGCGTTTGACCTGCTCGTCACGGACGTATGCTACCGGCGCTACCGGCTCGCCGTCGTCGCCCGGAGCCACCGGCACGGCCAGCTGCGGCCCGTACTCATCAACCAGCGTCGACCCGTCGACCCCATACTCCTCCATGCCCTTGGTCTCCAACTGCTCGACCCGCATCCGCTGTTCCGCGCGGGCCACCTCGTCGCGATGGACGGTCGAGGTGAGCTCCTCGTGCTCCGCGGCGAGCCGTCGGACGACCTCGCGGGTCTCGGTGAGCTCGCGCTCCCCCTCGGACCGCGCCCTCTCGACCTCGGTGCGCGCGGACGCTGCCAGCGCGAGCGAGCGCTCCAACCGGTCGAGCACGACGACCGTGCCCCGCTCGAC